>JAFVMW010000069.1 GCA_017506735.1 Oscillospiraceae bacterium
AACCTCTGAATAAATCGTCTGCGGCAGCTGACGGATCTTTTGACCCAACTTATCCGTTTGAAAACCGGGAAATACACAAAGTATTCCTCCGCTTTCCAAACTTCAATTTGGGCCAAAATCTCTCGCCATCTGCTCTTGCCGGTTTAATCAGGGCTTCCCTAAGTAAACTCCCAGCAAACAAAATCTGCAGAAAGAAGAGGCTACGTAAATGACAGAACACAACAACCTCATGAGATAACCCTCGATGATCAGAGTGATTCGCTGATGCATCGGGGGTTATTTCTTTGGTTGTACGCTCCGGAAGGGGCGT
Organism: Oscillospiraceae bacterium; assembly: GCA_017506735.1. Taxonomy (GTDB): domain Bacteria; phylum Bacillota; class Clostridia; order Oscillospirales; family Oscillospiraceae; genus Faecousia. The sequence continues at coordinate 311 of JAFVMW010000069.1, forward strand.
TTTTTCTCGTTGCCGGTTCTGTGAAGGTTTTTCCAGGAGGAAAAGACAAAAAAGGGATCAGCCCTGGAACAGCAGAGCCTGTGACAGAAGAAAAGCACAGGATTGGAAGCGGCAGCCCGTTCCGATCCTGTGCTTTTTGTGCTATGGGAATCGTCTGCCCGGCAGGAAACGGGCAGGGTTGATTACAGAACGATAAAGGTACAGCTTCCGGGGGCAACCTCCACCTTGCCGGATGCGGCCACGCCGGTCAGACTGGGCACCTCGCCCTTTTCACCGGCAACCAGATCCTGGCCGTTCAAGGTCATGACGGAGCTTCTCATGCCGTCCCGGCCTGCCAGGGCGTAAACCATAGCCTCGCCGGGCAGCTCCACGGTGGTGCAGTCGGTCAGACTGTTGTTGACGATCAGATAAGCCTTGCCGTCCTTGCCGTCCCGACGGGAGTGGCAGTAAACATGGGCGCCTTCCACACCGGGATTGCCGCAGTCATAGACAGTGGTGCCCATCAGGGTGTTCCACAGCAGGACAGCCCAGTAGTTGGGCCGGGGATCAAAGCTGCCGTGCTGCAGGAAGCCATAGTCAGAGGAGGCCAGGGTGTTGTGGAAGATGATGCCGTCAGTGACAGAGGAGAAATCACCCAGCTCGTTCAGGGTACGCAGGACATCCAGGTAGGTGCTGCCCCAGGTGTTGCCGCCGCCGCCTGCGTCGCCGGATTCAGTGACCCACATCTGGGCGCCGGGGATGTACTTGTCCCGGATGGGTGCGTAGCCCCGGGCGCAGCGGCCTGCCATGGCCAGATAAGCATCCGTATGGGCCTGGCTGGCCTGCCAGTGGCCGGTGGGCATAACGGATTCCAGACGCTCGGAAATGCCGTTGTAATAATGATAGCTGAAAACATCCATGGGAACCTTGTACTCCAGCATCAGATCCTCGGTGGTCACGCTGTCGGGCATGGCATCGCCGATGCCGGCGCCGCCCTTATCCTCGGGACCCATGGCGAGAATCGTGGAGTCGGTGGAGCTGGGGCCCACCAGCAGCACGTCGGGATAGTTCTCCTTCACCCATGCGTTGGCGATCTCCTGATCCCGGCGGAAGTGGGCTGCGGTGTAGCCCTTGGGGAAGCCGGAGGTGGACATCAGGTTGGGCTCGTTGGTGAACTCTACGGCATTGACAGGCACGCCGTACTCTGCGCTCAGATCCATGATCTGCTTGGCCTGCCAGGGGGACCAGGGAGTCTCGGCGTCATGGATGCCCGGACAGTTGGCGAAGGAGATCAGCAGCTTGCCGCCCACGGCCTTGACAAAGTCCAGCAGATTCAGCCACTGCTCCTTCTGCAGCACATTCTGGAAGCCCTCGGGAACCACGCCGGGGGCATATTTGCCGTCGAAATTGTAGTAGGTCTTGTTTGCCCAGGTGCCGGAAACACGAACCCACACGGGGCCGAAGGCCTTGGCCAGATTGATAAGCTTTTCATTTTTGGTATCGATGGGGTCATACCACTCCTGGAGCTTGCCCAGGTCTGCCATGCTGGTCAGAGGGGGAACCTGTTCGGTGCCTGCCACCTGTCCGGGGGTGTAAGCCATCCAGAAGGTGCCGCCGGTGACCTCGGTCATCTCCACGTTATAGGACATGAGCCGCGCGTCCACGGTGCGCAGCTGCTTTGCCTGTTCGGGATTCAAACGGATAAACTGTGCCATGTTGTCTTCTCCTTCAACAAAGTATTCTGCCTACATTATACGAAAAATACCGCATCCAAAGGAGTCTCAAATACCCCGTGGATGCGGCATGGACGACAGAAAAATAGAACAGAGAATTGGTCACAACAGCAATCGGGTAATGGCAACCTCCGGCGTGTGGAGGAGTCTGGAAAAGGTTTCTGCCATCTCCCCGGGTGTGCTGGGGAAGCCGAACTGATGCCAGCGCAGTACGGTTGTCATCAGACCGTGGGCAATGAAGTATTCCACCTGATCCCGGTCAAAGGATGCCGGAGGGGCGTTTTTCTTCATGGCATCCACGATTACCGTGGTGCGGTCCAGAAGCAGACCGTACAGTCTGTTGTCCCGGACTGCGTCCAGAAAGGCCTCCTGCTTCCGCCAGTAGCTGAAAAAGCGGTAAAGATCCATCTGCTGCAGCTCCTGACCGCCCTGCCAGCCGGTCAGGGCGGATGTGTTGCAGTCGGACAAGGTGTGATCCATCAGCGCCAGCAGGCAGTCCTGCTTGGTGGGAAAGTAGCGGTAAAAGGTTTTCCGGGGAATTTTCAGCGCCCGGCACAGCTCTGTCAGCGTGATTCTCTCATAGGGATGCTCTCCCAGCGCTTCCAGCAAGCCCTGCTCCAGCATCCTCTGCCGCCGGGAGGATTCTTCTGTGTGACAGGTTTTGTACATATATAACAGCTCCCTGTTCGATTCATACCAATGAACCAAGAATTGATGACGCGGTAAGGCGGCTTCGCAGGAAGCCGCCCTGTGATTCAGTCTTTGGGAATGATGCCCGACAGCCATTCGCTGTAGTCGACATCCGAGCCGTAGAAAACACGCTTCAGCTCCTCGTCATAGCTCAGCCAGCATTTAACATATTCGTCCTCACCCATGCCGGGCTGCCAGACGTGAAAGACCAGGTAGATCTCGTCCACATAGTTGTCCGGCTCATATTCCGGATAGGGCCAGTATCTTCTGATTTCATAATAAGAATCCAGGATCTTAAATTCCGGATCCATCACATTCCATGCGAAATGTTCATCCACCAAGGCTTGTTCGATCATACGTTCCCGGATCCGGTTGTCCACGCCGATGGGATCGTAGGCTCCGTAGATCAGCGCGGAGATGTCCTCCCGGGGAATATCGGTAAAATATCGTCTGCCTGTAGAGGGTGCAGTAATGATATCACCGCCGTACCAGAGGAAAAACTCCATATAGTCGCAGCTGTTGTCCTCTTCCAGCGGCGTATGGCAGCACAGACCTGCTCCGTCATCGCCGTAATGGGTCAAATACCATATCCCGGAATAGGTTTCCGTGACACCTTCCAGCGAATCGATCCATTCCGCAAAAATAGCCAGCTCATTGTAGCCAAAACGATTGCACAGAAAATCCTCGGCATTATACAATGTCAGCAGCTTCTGATAAGCAGGGGAGTTTTCATAATCAAAGGGCACCGTCGGTTCTGTTGGGACAGGCTCCGTGGTGGGCGGAACGGTAGTGGGTGGTTCGGTGACGACCGGAGCAGGCTCGATCACCTCAACGGCACGATACTGAATACCACCGTTACCCAAATAGACGGAATGGACCGTAAAGGGCTCATCCGGTGCGCCGTCTATCTTGTGGAACGAAATGAACAGGGTCAAATACTTATCACTCGCATCTCTTCCAGGCAGGGGCGTGAAGGAAAACCGCCATTTTGTATCGTACTGCTCAAACTCTTCGATGCTGGGGAACCAGTCACACTCCATCAGATAACGCAGGAATGCCGTCATGGTGCCGGCGGATGGCAGATCCGAGTTCTTCGCGCTGCGCAGATGCTGATAGATCTCTTGGGAGAACCAATCGGGGAATTCCCGTCGGCTGACCGCATCCACACGGACGCTTTTCCCGTCGTGGATCAGCGTAAAGGTGGCCCGTTTATAATCATCTGTCAAAGGGGCAACACAGATCAGACGGGCGATTGTCCCGTCCTGTTTCAATGTCCAATCCTCGGTGTAGGTTTCCAGAAACCCCTCCTCTTCCTCAATCCGACGGGCAAAGGCCTCCAAAACAGCAGGATCATATTGTTCAGCTCCTTCGAGGGCGAGGATTTTGGCATAGGCCCCTGAAACCGGGAGCGCCGGCAAGGAGGTTTCCAGCGTCTCCACTGGCGCAGGGCCGCAGGCACTGAGCAGGGTGACGCAGAACAGGGCAGCTGCGATGGCAGCGATTTTCGCAGATTTCATGGAAATACCTCCCTCTTGTTCAGGATAGTCTTATTTTACCATGAAACACCCAAAATAACAATCCCTTCCTCAAATATGCAAAGGGCAGCTTCCTCGCGGAAGCTGCCCAACAGAATCATCACAGTACATTGGAGGCGCGTTTTTCAGAAGCGCACAGGCCGAAGGATTATGCCTGTTCGGCACGCTTCTGGGCCATTTTCTCCCGAAGCTCCGGGGTGATGTTCCATACAAACCGGAACACAATCCAGCTTCCGATGGCGCAGATCGCCGGGAAGAGCAGGCACAGCACCTTGATGCCCAGAATGGTGGCAGGGATCTGTACCGCGGCCTCCGCGTTGTAACCGATCATGCCCAGCATGGCCACACCGAAGGAGGCGCCCAGACCCTGACCCAGGCGGCGCAGCATATTGAAGGTGCCGTTGATGGAGCCTTCTGTGCGCTTGCCGGTGAGGTATTCATTGTACTCAATGGCCTCAGACAGCATGCCCCACTGCATCATGTTGCTCAGACCGGAAATGCCGGAAGCAAGGGCATTGATGCCGATGTGGACCCAGACATTGATGTTGGTGAAAATATGCAGGGCAAACAATCCCACATACAGTCCGCAACCCAGCAGCAGACTGCCCCGGAGGACTTTCTGAGAACCGACCTTTCTGGTCAGCTTCGGCACCACGCTCATGCAGACCAGACTGACGGGCATACCGATCATGGAACCCACGCTCATCAGCGCCAGAGAACCCAGCACATCCGCGTACATATAGGTGCCCAGCGCGCCGCCCACGCTCATGAGAATGCCGGACAGCAGACCATGCAGACACAGCGCCACGAAGGCCCGGTTCACCCGGAACACCTCCAGAATGTCCGTGACTCTGATGGGGGCTGCGCCTGCCTTCTGCTGGCTGGCGTTCCGTTCCTCCGTGAAGAAGTAGCAGCCCAGACAGCAGAGATAGCCGATGATGGCGCAGACGGTAACGCCCAGGCCGTAGCCCAGACGGGCATTGCTTTCAAACAGGGAAATAATGGCAGGGAAGGTCATCTGAGGGATGATAATGCCCAGCATACCGCCGATGCCCCGGGCGGAGGACAGCTCTGAGCGTTCCGTGTCATCTCTTGCCATGGCGGAGATCAGGCCGCCCAGGGCAATGTGCTGCATGGAATAGAATACTTCATACATCAGATAGGTGGTAAAGGCGACCACCAGCCGGGACATACCGGTGACCCAGCCGGGGGCGGTGAACACCAGAATTCCGGCCAGGCCGGTCAGCGGCGCGATCCGGAAGATCCAGGGGCGGAATTTGTCGCCCTTACGCGTGCCTTTGGCAAAGGATTTGTCCATCATCACACCGATGACGGGATTGCTGACCGCATCGAAGATCTTCCAGATCAGGGTCATGACGGCAATGACTGCGGTATCCATCAGTGCCACATTCACATAGTACCGGGTCATGAAGGCGCTCATGAGGGAGAAGGTCATGCAGCCGCCGAAATCACCCAGGGCATAGCCCACACGGTGCTTGAGGGTCAGGGGCGTGTTGGTTTTGGTCATAGTATTGCTCCATTCTGTCAGAATGCTCCTATGATACCAAACCCTCTTGCTTTTTGTTGTGACATATGGCACAATGAGAGAAAAAAGAGGTGGTTTTTATGCGGGAAATCCGGGATCCGGAGTTGCTGGAGCAGTACCTCCGGAAATACCACATCCGTTCCTTCTTCGATACCAAGGAGCTTCCCTTCCGGCTCTACGAATACGCGCCGGGAGAGATGATCAATGTGGTGCATCCAATGGAGGAGAGCATGAAGTTCATCGTGGAAGGGGTGTTTGATCACTACAAGATCCAGGAGGACGGCAGTTCTTATCTGATTTCCCATTGTGACGGCTTCGGCTTCATGGGGGATCTGGCCTTTTGCGGCAGACAGCCTCCGGGACGGTATCAGGAGGTCATCGAAACCGTCCGGGCGGTGGAGCTTCCCATGGCGGAAATGCGGCCCGTTCTGGAAAATGACAATCGGTTTCTGCGCTTTCTCGTGGATACCATGGCCCAGCGGATGACCGCGTCCATGCACATCCGGTCGGACATGACCACTGCGGAAAAGGCACTGCTGGGCTACCTTCGCTGGCGATGCCCCAACCAGACCATCACCAATGTCAGCGAGGCGGCGTTTCACATGAACTACAGCCGCCGCCAGATTCAGCGCGTGCTGAAGGCGCTGACGGAGCAGGGGAAGCTGGTAAGAACGGGGAAAGGGCAGTATTCTTTGAAAGAACCGCTGTAATACTGTTATGAAATGACTTTTGTCAAGTAGGAAAAACCTGTCAAAAGGCAAAGAATATCCAAGGACATCTGGAAGGAGTCAAGGCAACAGAAAACCGGCATTGGCCACTCTGTTATACGCGGATTGGGTACCGCAGGT
>JAFVMW010000070.1 GCA_017506735.1 Oscillospiraceae bacterium
CACATACGCCGACGATAGTTGCCTGGTGACGGGCCGTGAAAATAGGTAATGCCAACACAAATATTCCCCCTTAGCTCAGTCGGTAGAGCGACGGACTGTTAATCCGCAGGTCGTTGGTTCGAGTCCAACAGGGGGAGCCAATATGCGCGAGTGGTGGAATTGGTAGACTCGCTAGATTCAGGTTCTAGTGCTCATTCCGGGCGTGGGGGTTCGACTCCCCCCTCGCGCACCAAACGAAAAAGGACATCCGAAAGGATGTCCTTTTTTCGTTTGGTATGTGAAAGGGAGGGAGTCGAAGGGGCGGCACCAGTGGGCACACTGGTGCGAAAAAATGTCCGGTGGACACTTTTTTAGCCCGTGGGAGACTTCCTGACTTTTCAGGCGCAGTCCGCAAAAGGATTGTGAATGAAAAGGCAGAATATCATGCTTGTTCTGCACCTATCGTGTTCAAGAGGGACATCCGAAATACGAATCGTAGGGGACGGTTTGAATCAATGTGTGACTGCCACCGGCAATCACCAGGATTTTGATTCGCTGCGCGGAGCACCACCTCGATGTCCCGGGCCGCGTAAGCGGCAATCAGAGATTGCCGAACGGGTCGTCCGGGAGGGCGCCCTCTACAAACAGGTTTATCAGCAGCCTGGGTGGACATTCCGAAAGGATGTCCCCTTTTTTACAGATAAAATTCCTCCAGATCATCCAGCCGCAGGAGCATGGGGGTTCCGCCGCAGGCGACGCCGGTGTCCACGCAGATCCAGGTGTCGGTTTTTACTGCCCGGTTTGGGGAATCGGGGGTGAGGAACATAGCAGGGGTGTGGCCGAAAATGGTCAGTTTGTTCGGATAGTAGGCATCGGTCAGCGTGGGACGGCACCAGATCAGATCCTTGGCATCGTAGTCCTCCAGGGCCTTTTCCGGCTTGAAGTGATTGAGGCCGGAGTGAACCAGGACGAAATCCCGGCCGTTTACAGTGATTTCCTCGTACAGCGGCGCATCGTAGAGATAATCGATGATGCCGTCGAACAGATCCGGGCTCAGCCGCAGGAGCCGTTCCAGTCCGCTGATGGTGGGGTCGCCGCCGTTGCGCTTCCAGTGCTCCAGGCGCTTGAGCTTGTCCATCGTCAGATCCAGCAGGGACTGTTCATTGACTTCATCGAACAGAAACAGGCAGGACAGCAGCATGGATTCGTGGTTGCCCAGAATCAGCTGGACGTTTGTCTGCTGGGTCAGCCAGAGCAGAAGCTTTACCCCATCCTCGCCCCGGTCCACCACATCGCCCAGCACATAGAGGAAGTCCTGTTTTGTGAAATTTGCCTTTTTCAGCAGCGCTTCCAGCGTTTCCGGGGAGCAGCCGTGCAGGTCGCTGGTTACATAGATCATTGACTTCGCCTCCCTGACAGTTTTTGGTCTGGGTCATATTATAACACAATTCTCCGGGATTCCCAGGGTGAAAATGGAAAAAGATTGAAAAATCCCGGGCTTGTGTATGCGTTTGGTTGAAATCCTTGGGATTCTCCGGCAGGGGTAAGGAGGGATTTATGATGAAAATGGAACAAACGATTACCCTTGACCTGGACAATGCCGATCACTGCCCGGAAATCCATGCGAAACAGGGGGATATGGCCACCCGATTCCTGCGGATCTGCATGAGCTGCGGCGGAGCGCCCTATCAGATTCCCGATGGGGCGTCGGCTCATTTCCGGTGCCGGAAGCCTGATGGAAGCTTTGTCCTGAATCCGGCGGTTATCAACGCTGACGGTACGGTAACGGTGGAACTGACGGACCAGACCCTGGCTGCTCCCGGAACCGCGCTGGCGGATGTGTGCCTGATGGGACAGGACCAGGCGGTGCTGTCCACCATGTCGTTCCGTATCCGGGTGGAGCTTGCGCCTATGGGGGAAAATGTCGCCAGCGAAAGCGAGACGCTGACCCTGATGGAGCTGATCCACAAGGCGGAAAGCCTGCGTTCCGGCGCGTCTGCCTACGAGATCGCGCTGGAAAACGGATTTGAAGGAACCGAAGCGGAATGGCTGGCTTCTCTGGTCGGTCCTGCCGGGCAGGTTGGTCCCCAGGGGATTCCCGGAGAGACAGGCCCACAGGGGCTTCCGGGAGCCACAGGCCCTCAGGGAATTCCTGGAGAGACAGGCCCTCAGGGGCTTCCCGGAGAAACCGGTCCCCAGGGGCCTGCGGGAGAACCGGGACAGATGCCCCAGCCCGGTGTGGACTATTTCACAAAGGAGGACCGGGAGGAGTTTCTTGAGGAGGTGCTGACAGAGCTGCCTGTGTCCGTGGCAGAGGATGGCTTTACGGACATCACCGGCCTGCGAAGGGTCACGGGACTGAGTATGACCCGGACGGAGGATGGGTGCATTCTTGTGGAGGCGGCCATGGAGGGCGGCAAAATGGACACTGCTGTGCTGCAGCTGGATTCGTCCGGTGTGCCCAGCAAGGTTCTCTGCGGAACCCTGGAATGTACGCTGAACTGGAGCGGCTTTGACAGTGATACCCTGGATGTCTGGGAAGGGGGCAGCTACTGATGGGCAGAAGCAAGCAGGCGGATGCCGTCCGGAGCGGAAGGGTGGGAATGCGTCATGGCGTTTTACAGTGATGTGACCATGCCAGCAAGGCCTGGGTATAACCTGGCGCTCTATCCCCATGCGGTGGCAGAACTGCGGTATCCCATCGGCGCGGAACAGTGGTCTGAAGTGGCGGTCTACTATTCCCCTATGCCGTTCCTGTTTGATTCCGGGATGGGCTGTGTCACAAATTCCGAGGAGGTGTGCCGGTTTCAGGTGTACGACAGGGCATCCGGAAGCTGGTCCGGGGAGCAGCAGCGCGGCGGCCCTCCGGTATTGATCCCCGGAATGGGAGAGCAGGTGTTCCGCCGGATCTGGTCGGAGCAGCTCCTGGCGGATGAGCAGGCCCGTGTCTGGCTGAAAGCAGGCGCTTTTACCCCAAGGGACTGGAAGGGCCTGGAGAGCTGGATGGCAGGCTTGCTGCAGGGACTGAACCGGATTCCCTTCCGGGCGGATCAGACCGCCCTGCCGGAGCCGGAAGCCCTGTACAGCTACAACAGCATGATTCTGCCCGGCCTGCCGGAGACGGTGTCCGGTGAGCGGTATGTGATCATCTGCTGGGTGCCGGGAGAACAGTGCTACCGGGTGGTTGCCGGAGAAACCGCCCGGTATCGGGCGGAGGAAAAGAAGCTGCGCAATGCATCCACAGGAACCTTTGTGTATTGGTTTGCGGATTATCGGGATGGGGCCTGGGGTGAACCCTGGTCCCAGACCATCCGGAATTCCTCCTACATCACCTCCTATGAGGTGGAGCCGGTGTGGTGCAACCTGGATCTGCCGGTACAGGGTACGGGAGAAATCCTGGTGCCGGGCAGCGCCCCTGTCCCTGTTGTAAGGGTTAATCCGAATGTGCGATATGATCCGGCTGTTTGGATGCTGGGGCTGCTTCTGGGGCAGCAGATCTCCAGGCAGCGCCCTGGAAGGGAGGTAACACTGTGAAAAACACCTTTTGCACCGCTCTGGGCATCATCGGCGGATATATCGCCAGACTCTTCGGGGGCTGGAACGCGGCATTGGGGGCGCTGATCATGTGCATGGCCATCGACTATGCCACAGGACTGATCGTGGCCGGCGTGTTTCACACAAGTCCCAAAAGCCCCGGAGGCGGCTTGGAATCTCAGGTGGGCTGGAAGGGCCTTGCCCGGAAGGTGGTCACGCTGCTGATTGTGGTGACGGCCCATGAAATGGATGTACTGCTGGATATCCAATACATCCGGGACGCGGTGGTCATCGGCTTCTGCGCCAATGAGGTGATCAGCATTCTGGAAAACGCCGGTCTGATGGGCCTGCCCATTCCCGGGGTTCTTCGGGAGGCCATCGACCAGCTGAAGCGGAAGGAGTGAGTGCTTTGACAGAACGGGAGCTTCGAAATGACTATGTCCGGGCGCTGGAAGGCTATCTGGGCGCCCGGGAGGGGGATGAACGGCACCGGGAGCTGATCGATTGGTACAATCGGCTGCCTGTGCTTCCCAGAGGGTACAAAATGACCGTCAACGATGACTGGTGCGTGGCCGCCGCGGTGGCCGTGGCGGTGAAACTGGGATTGACGGAGGTTATTTTTCCGGAATGTTCCTGTACCAGGGCCATTGCGCTGTACCGACAGGAGGGAAGATTTGTCCGGGACCGGAGCTACATACCCCAGGTTGGGGATTTTGTGGTGTATGACTGGCAGGGAAATGCCGACCCGGATCACTGGGGCACGGTGGCCGCCGTGGAGGGGGACAAGCTGACCGTCATTGAGGGCAACATGACAGACCGGGTGGACAGACGGAGCGTCACCATCGGGGATAAACGGATCTATGGCTACTGCCTGCCGGACTACGGAAAGCTGGCAGAGGGGGACGGTTTTGCGGATGTGCCGCAGGATGCATGGTATGCAGAGGCCGTGGCCCTCTGTGCCAGCCTGGGCCTGATGGTGGGCCGTGAGGATGGCACCTTCGATCCTGCGGCACCGGTCACCAGAGCGGAGCTGGCGGCTGTGACGATGAGGCTGCACAAACTGCTGACTGATACTAACTCTTAATAAAACAGCCTGACGCTCACCGGCCTAAATTGCACCAGAATGCGTTCTCCTCCTAGGTGGGCGACAGCCCACCGTCGTCGTCGGCCTTTTCTGGCACAATTTATCCTCGCTGAGCATCTAGGCC
>JAFVMW010000071.1 GCA_017506735.1 Oscillospiraceae bacterium
AGGCTGGACGCGAAGGTATAGGTCAGAGAATCCTTGGTGATGGACAGGGGGTCAACGGTCTCGCTGACTTCCTTCACCAGAACCTTGAATGCAGCCTCGCATTCCTTCTTGTCCAGGTTTTCCTTGGCAAAGACGGCCTTCTTCTCGTTCAGAACGTCGATGGCCTCCAGCAGGTCCTTGTAGAACACGCTGGCGGTGTACTCCTTGGCCTTCTTGGTTTCCGCAAGGAAGGATGTCATGAACTCCTTGCTGATGTAATCGGCCAGGAAAGCGTTCAGCTCGGCGGCAGGCATGGAAGGAACATCCTTGCCGGAGAAGGTCATGTAGTAGCCCAGGCTGAAGAAGTCGGGAACCTCTCTGGCCACAGCCTCCTCCAGGATCTCCTTGATCCGCTTCAGAGCAGGCAGAATCTCGGAGTAATCATGGCTCTTCTTGGTGGCAGCGAACTGCTTGGTCAGATTGGCGGCCAGAGTCTTGATCTCCTCGCCGTTCTCCTTGACCACGTACTCGTTGACAGAAGTCTTTGCCCGGGTGGCGATGTCCTTGATGCGGTCGGCACCGGCCTTGACGGAGTTCTTCTCCATCTCAAAGACCATGCTCTCAATGTCGGCAATGGCCTCAACGGCTGCCTCATGGGCAGTGTTATATGCGGATTCCAGCTCGATGTGCTTGAACTCGAACTTGTCGAAGTTCTTGCACATGGCAGTCAGCTCGGCGGCACGCTCCTTGTTGCCGGGGGCGGCGATCATGGCCTTCTCCAGCTCCTTCAGATAGGTGTTGAAGGTGTCCTTGCTTTCCTTCTGACGGGCCTTGCCCTTGAGCAGCATGGCCTCGGTCAGCTGCTTGCCGATCTTGACGATGGGGTTCAGGGAGGACATGGGGTCCTGGAAGATCATGGCGATCTTATCACCGCGGATCTTGTGGAATGCCTCCTCATTGATCTTCAGCAGGTCCTGGCCGTCATAGATGATCTCACCGGACTCGGTGATGGCATTGCCGGCCTGGATGCCCAGAATTGCCTTGGAGGTAACGGACTTACCGGAACCGGACTCACCCACGATGGCCAGAGTTTCACCCTTGGCCAGATCGAAGTTGATGCCGCGAACCGCCTGGACCTTACCGTTGCTGGTGCGGAAGGAAATGCGAAGATCCTGTACATGCAGTTTGGTTTCCATTAGTCTTCCACTCCTCTCGTAGACGGATTGAATGCATCACGCAGGCCGTTGCCAAACAGGTTAAAGGAGATCATCAGCAGGCTGATGAAGATACTGGGCCACAGCATGGCGTGGGGTGCGGAGGTAACAGCGGCGTTGCCCTGGCTCATCAGAGTACCGATGGAGGTACCGGCGAAGTCGGAGATGTTGACGATGCCCAGGTAGGTCATGGAGGTCTCGGAGTTGATGACACCGGGAATGACCAGAGCGCAGCTGGTGATGATGGTACCCATTGCGTTGGGGAAGATGTGCTTGAACATCAGACGGGAGTCGGAAGCGCCCAGGGTACGGGCAGCCATAACGAACTCCAGACCCTTGAAGCGGTAGAACTGCTTACGGGTCAGTGCGGCCATGCTGATCCAGCCGGTCAGCACGAAGGCGAACAGGAAGGAAGGCACAATACCGACCTTCTGGGCCAGGTGCAGCTGGAACAGGGTGGTGACGACCACGAAGGGAACGCCGGACAGGATATCAGAGATACGGTCCAGGATCATATCCACCATACCGCCGTAGTAGCCCTGGATTGCGCCGTAGACAGCACCGATGGACAGGTTGATGGCGGAAACCAGAACTGCAAAGATCAGAGAGAACCGGGCGCCGACACCGATGGCGGTGAACAGGTCCTCACCCATGGAGGTGGTGCCGAAGATGTAGCTGGGCTCTCTGCCCTCGTTCATATAGCGGTAGTAGTTGTAGTAGCAGACACGGACATTGACGGAGCCGGACTTGGCGATGGAGTAGATGTAGCTGCCGTCGTCGCCGGGGATACGCAGGGAATTGTAGGGAGCGCCCTCAATCTCCTTACGGGTGGAGTAGACAGGAATCAGGTTGCCGTCAGCGTCCAGCTTGGCGCTGCCCTTGGTATCGGTAACCTCATACCACAGGTTGGGGTTATCGGTGATATCCATGATGTCCTTGCTCTCCACATAGGGATAGATGACCTGAATGCCGGTCTCGTTCTGCCAGGCCTGCAGCTCCTCGAACTGCTTGTAGGACAGGGTGCGGTAGACACAGCCCAGCTCGAAGTAACGGTTTGCCTCGATGGTATAGGTGTAACGCTCCACCATCTTGCCGCGGTACTTGACCAGGGTGGTGGTGGTGTCCACAATTTTGATAACAGGGTTCATACCGGTTTCCTCAGCGATGCCTCTCCAGTAATTCATGGAGGCTTCGTTCTGGGAGGCGTAGACCTTGCTGCCGTCCAGGATGCCCAGGTTCATCTCCGCAACGGCAGGAACGTAGGCAGGGAAATTGACGTACAGCTTGTCCCGGTCCTTGATGTCATAGGGAGAAGCCATGGGGACGATCAGGGAAAACAGAATCAGGAACAGCAGAATCCAGGCCGCAACCACGGAGGACTTGTTCTTGCGGAACCGCAGCATGGCGTCAGCGAAAAAGCTGCGGAACTTGGTGTCGATCTTTTTGTCATGCAGACGGGCATCCATCTGCACGAACTCGAACTTCTCCTGGGGGATCCGTTCGTAATTATTGTTCATATTACTCATTTCTTAGACCCCATTCTGATACGAGGATCGATAAAGCCGTAGCTGATATCGACCACAAGGCTTGCAACGAGACCGATCGCGGTGTAGAAGCAGGTGGTCAGCATGAAGATGGGATAGTCGCGACCGTTGATGGCATTGATGGTCAGGCCGCCAACGCCGGGGATGGCGAAGATACGCTCGATGATCAGAGAGCCGCCCAGAACGCCGATGAAGGAACCGAAGATGGCAGGCACAACGACCACGAAACAGTTACGCATTGCGTGACGGATGGTGGCCTGGGCCTTGGTCAGGCCCTTGGTACGGGCCAGCAGCATGAACTCGCTGGTCAGAACCTCAGTCAGCTCGGCACGGGTGGTTCTGGTGAAGCCTGCGATGGTACCAAAGGACAGGGACATGACGGCAGGCAGCATGGAAACGAACATATCCCAGGTGAAATAGTCCGTACCGGCCTTCATCAGGAAGGGCAGCCAGCCCAGCTTGTAGCTGAAGATGTACTGAATGATGAAGGCGTAGACGAAGCTGGGCACCGAAATGACGATCATGGTTGCGGTGGACAGCAGATAGTCAACCCAGGTATTCTTCTTCAGAGCGGCGAAGATACCCAGGCCGATGCCAATGGGGATACTGAACAGAATGGAATAGAGGTTGACGATGATGGACACAGGCAGCTTCTCGAAGAAGATCTGGGCCACATCACGACCGAAGTACAGCTTGTCACTGATGCCCCAGTCAAACTTGGTGAAAACATTCTGCAGGAAAATACCGAACTGGACCATATAGGGCTTGTTGTAGCCCAGGGCCTCACGTCGTGCTTCCACGACTTCGGTGTGGGGATCTCCGGGAGGCAGCTCTGCAGGAGGCAGCATCCGGACCAGAACAAAGCACATGGCGGTGATGATCAGCAGCACCATGCACATATACAGAATTCTTTGTAATGTGTATTTGAACATATCCATACTCCCTTTACATTGGGGTTTCTCTGAATTGGATGCCGTCGCATCCTTGCATATACATAGGGTTCTGCCCCGTCGCAAATGTCTATATATGCAGGGAGCGGTCCTAATCGTTCAGTTGTGAGCGATCAAGACCGTTCCCTACATCCTGGCATTTGGTTTCAGAGATACTTTTACTGTTGCAGGGGTTTTGAGGCCCCTGCAACAGTGTTTGGTTCTTTAAGCGTTAGTCAGCAGTTATTATGCTCAGAAGCTCTGAGAATTAGTACTGCAGCTCGCCGCCCTGCTCAGCAACGTAAGCAGCCCACTCAGCGTCAGTGTAGTTGTACTTAGCGTAGGTGATGCCGCCGCGGCCCATGATGGGGTTGTACTCGTCAATGACGTAGAAGACCTGCTGGGACAGGAGGCTCATGCCGCCGTCCTGCAGCATGGGCAGGTAGTTGTAGGACTCCAGGATCTTGCCCTCGCAGGCAGCCAGGATGTCCAGACGGGTCTCGACGTCAGCAGCGCCGGAGCCGTAGTTGTACTCAACACCGTCGACTTCAACGGTAGCGCCGTTCAGGGCATCGGACCACTGCTTCAGGTTCATGGTGACATCAGTGTCAACACCGTTGACGGGAACATTGATGGTCAGCATAACCTGAGTAGCGTCGTACCATGCAGCGTCGTACTGGTAGGAGGGGTTGGTGTACAGGTCGGTCAGACCGAAGGGATCCAGAGCGGAACCGGACCAGCCACCCAGAACGGTGTCAGCCAGGCCAGCCTTGATCTTGTTGGACCACTCGTTGCCGTAGGGAGCAGACTTGGTGAACAGGATCTTGCCCTCGAAGGGAGTGCCGGCAGTGACCTCGGTAGCCTTCTCGTTGAGGTAGTCAACGGTCTTGGTCATGAAGTCAGAGTCGGAGGAGATGCAGTACTCGATCTTGACAGTCTGGTCGGAGATGCCGTCGCCGTCGTTGTCGGTGATGAAGCCGGCAGCGATAGCCTCGTCGAATGCCTGCTGGTAGAAGATCTTAGCCTGCTCGGGATCGTAACCGGTGATGGAAGCAACAGCGTCATCCAGAGAAGCGAAAGCGGAAACGTCGACAGCGTAGAAGTCGCACAGAACCTGCTTAGCCTGGTCGGTGTCGCGGTACTTAGCGCCGGTCTCGGGATCGTAGATGTAGTTGGTGCCGATGATGCCGAAGCCGCCGGAACGAGCGGGGGAGATGGTAGCAGCGAACAGGTCCTTATCGTAGGTCAGACCCATTGCCTGGTGGAAGGACTTCAGAGTCATGACTTCCAGGTCGGTGGTAGTCTGGTCGAAGTCAGCGGAAGCCTCACGGTTCTTGATGGACTCCATGTGGCCGTTCAGGATCAGGAAGAAGATGGTCTCGGAGGGAGTAGCGTAGCAGTACTCGGACTGGCGGTAGGTTGCGAAGTCGTCAGCCTGCAGGCCGTAGCTCATCAGCTCGCCCTTCAGGAACATCATCTTACGGGTAGCAGCCTCGCCAACAACCTGAGTGTCGATGGCGGTGGTCATGTACATGTCGTAGGTCTCACCGTCGGTGGGATCAATGTACTTGTGCTGGCCGTCGGTGTAGCCGTACCAGTTCTCGTTGCGCTCGAAACGCATGGCCTTGTCAGTCTGGTAGGAAACCATCTTGTAGGGGCCATAGGACAGGGTGGTCTCAACGGAGGTGTTGTAGGTGGAGGACCAGACGCCCTGCTCCTCAGTCAGGCAGGCATCGTACAGGTCGATGTTGACGATCCAGTTGCCGGACAGGTTGTACAGCAGGTTGAAGCCGGCCAGGGACTTGCCCAGAACCAGAGTGATCTGGTAGTCGCCGGTCTTGTACAGACCAACAGTGCCGTCGTACTCAACAACAGGGAACTCCTTGTAGTAGGTGACGTAGTTGGGCAGGTAGGACTCATCCTCGTTCCAGTTGGGGTTGCCGGTGATGACGTCGGTCAGGTAAGCCTTGGTCTCCTCGGTCAGGGGAGCGTAGCCCTCCTCGTTGGCAGCAGCGGCCAGAGCTTCCCAGTGAGTCATGGAGAAGTACTCCTCGCCGTAAGCGCCGACGTAGTCAGCCAGGGAGTTAGCGCCGTCGAAGTAAGCGATGGGAGCGGAAACAGCGACGTAGACGGGGTAGCCGTCAGCGGTGCAGTAAACGCCGTCCTCGCCCAGGGTCAGAGCGGAGAAGTCAACGGTAGCGTCGTCAACGTAGACAGTCTTGCCGGAGTTGTAGTAAGCCTCAGCGCCAGCCACGCAGAAGTTGCCTGCGAAGTAGTCGGAAGCACGGTAGTTCAGGAAGCGAACGTCCAGCAGACGCTTCATGGACTCAACGTAGGTGTCAGCGTTGATGGGGGTGCCGTCTTCCCAGACAGCGTTGGGGTTCAGGTCGATGACGTAAGCGAAGCCCTCGGTAGCGGACTCGGGAATGCCGTACTCGGGATGCTCAGCCTTGACCTGCTCGGTCACGTCAACGGGCAGAGCAGCAGCCATCTCGGGGATGATCACGTAACCGCCGTAGGGGTCAACGCCATCCTTGGGATGCAGCTCGTCGTTGAAGTAGAAGCCGTACAGACCAACACGCAGGAAGTCTGCGGGATAGGAGTCATCAGTGGTCTGATAGGTGTGGGGGTTCCAGTTGGTGGCCAGAGTCACAACGGAATCCTTCCAGGTGTAGGTGGCCTCTGCCTGAGGAGCAGTGGTCTCAGGGGGGGTGGTGCCCTGGGTCTCGTTGGGAGCGGTGGTCTCAGGGGTCTTTTCGCCGCAAGCGACCAGGCCGAAAACCATAACGACAGCCAGCAGCAGCGCGATGAGTTTCTTCATTTTCTTTTCCTCCTAGAAAATTTTTGGGCCATTTCAGGCCGTTATAATACATTGTTCCGCGTTTGCTTCACAAAATATTAACAAATGAAGTATACCCTTCAGTCGGCAAAAATGCAAGCAAAAGGTTGGGGATTCTGGGTCAAATCCAACCCATTTCCGGGTTTTCTCCGAATTGAACAGGACTCGTTCAAAATCGGAACGTATTTTTATGCACTTTTGCCATTCTCTTTCATTTTTGCAGGAAATTTATGCAAAAATCCCGGCGGATAATGAATTATTCTTAATATATCATAACAATTTCGTGGAATCAACAACAATTTGCAATTTTTTCTCCAAAAACTGCAACACCGTCACTTCATACGAAACCGGACAGCCTCCGGCGTCCGGTTTTTGTCGTGTTTCAACAACTTCCGGATTCTTTTCCGGAATCCGGGCGAAATTCCAATCTTTCTCTATGATTTCCACTGGTTTTATCTGTTTTCAGAATGGTCTGATTCCTGCACATTCCGACTTCAATTTTACCATTTTCATTTTCGTCGGTGCGCTTCCGGGTCTATCGGAATGAGATTTGCATTTTGGCAGGAATCATCCTGCATTTTCCTCCGTTTTCAGAGGAGAATCCAGCATTTCCCGCAGGAATTGCTTCAGATCCTCATAGGAGCCTGTGCGGCAGGGCTTTTCTTCCAGCGCCTCCCGGTTCAGCAGCCCCTCCTCCAGCAGGAATACCTCCATCCCCAGCTTCGCCGCCGCCAGATCCTCCCGGGCGTCGTTGCCAATCATCAGGCACCGGTCCGGGGTCAGCCCGGTTTTTTCCAGAATCTCCCGGAAATAGGCCGGATTGGGCTTGCAGAAGCAGGAATTTTCATAGGTGGTCACCAGCTCGAAGTCCTGGGGGTTCAGTCCGGCCCAGCGAATCCGCTGGAGGGTGGCCATCCGGGGAAACAGGGGGTTGGTGGCCAGGATCAGCCGGATGCCCCGGGCCTTCAGCTCTGCGATCAGCTCCGCCGCCTCCGGCGCGTAGCCGCAGACCCGGCGGGCGTTGGCGAACTCCCCGGCGTAGAATTCATCCACCAGCTCCCGGTCCGTATCCGCCTTCTGGCCATACGCCTGTCGGAATACCTCCCAGAAAACCTCTTCATTGGTCCGGGTGCCGTCATTTTTCATCATCGCGCCGGTGCCCTGCCATACGGTGCGGACAAGGCGCTTGGGGTCATAGCCTGCCGGCTCCAGATAGTCGGCAAGCAATCCCAGGTATGTCTGTACAAACAAGTCCTGATCCATGGGCAGCAGGGTGCCGTCCAGATCAAACAACACGGTATCGATCAATGTGTACCTTCCTTTCTCCACTGTGCCGTTTTTTTGCTTACGGGGCCATTCTATCACGGAAAAATCCGCAGTGTCAATGGACTCTCCCAACGGTAGAGTATTGTTCACAGATCCGAAACAATGGCAAAGCCTTGCATTTGGCCTGTTCCTATATTATAATAGTATGCGTCATTATAATGTATAAGGAGTTATTTCCATGTTTCAATATGATTATCTGATCGTCGGCTCCGGCCTGTACGGCGCGGTCTGCGCCCGTGCCGCCGCGGACGCCGGAAAACGGGTGCTGGTCATCGACAAGCGGCCCAACATCGCCGGCAATATCTACACCGAAGAGATTGAGGGCATCAACGTCCACATCTACGGCGCCCACATCTTCCACACCAACAACCAGACGGTCTGGAACTACGTCAACCGGTTCGCGGAGTTCAACCGGTTCACCAATTCCCCGGTGGCCAATTACAAGGGCGAGCTGTATTCCCTGCCCTTCAATATGTATACCTTTAATAAAATGTGGGGCGTGGTGACTCCCGAGGAGGCCCAGGCCAAAATTGAGGAGCAGAAGGCCTCCGCCGGCATCACCGAGCCGAAGAATCTGGAGGAGCAGGCCATCAGTCTGGTGGGTACGGATATCTACGAGAAGTTGGTCAAGGGCTACACCGAAAAGCAGTGGGGCCGGGACTGCAAGGATCTGCCTGCCTTCATCATCAAGCGGCTCCCCGTCCGCTTCACCTTTGACAACAACTACTTCAACGCCCTCTACCAGGGCATCCCCATGGGCGGCTACACGAAAATGGTTGCCAATATGCTCGACGGCATCGAGGTCCGGCTGAATGTGGACTACCTGGAGAACAAGGAAGAACTGGACGCGCTGGCTGAGAAGGTCATCTACACCGGCCCCATCGATGCCTACTTTGGCTACCAGCTGGGCAATCTTGAATACCGCTCCGTGCGCTTTGAGACAGAGGTGCTGGACAAGCCCAATTTCCAGGGCAACGCCGCGGTGAACTACACCGACCGGGAGACTCCCTGGACGAGAATCATCGAGCACAAGTGGTTCGAGTTCGGCACCCAGCCCAAGACCGTCATTTCCCGGGAGTATTCCTCCGAATGGAAGCCCGGCGACGAGCCCTACTACCCCGTCAACGACGAACGCAACGGCGCCCTGTATCAGCAGTACAAGGCTCTGGCCGATGCCGAGGAAAAGGTCATCTTCGGCGGCCGTCTGGGCGAGTACAAGTATTACGACATGGATGCCGTCATCGCCTCCGCTCTGGATAAGTGCACAGAGCTGTTTGGCTAAAAAATCACCGGAGAAGCAATCGCTTCTCCGGTTTTTTATGTTCATTCCTCCCCTATGAGGGGAGGTGGGCAGTGCGCACACTGGGCGGAGGGGTGAAAGCCATCAATGACAGATCATGCTGATTGCAGCCTCTCACCCCTCAGTCTGCCCTTCGGGCATCCAGCTCCCCTCCAGGGGAGCCTATCGCTTACAGCTCTCTCAGCGCATCCACCAGGGCGGTCTTGCCGGCGGTTTTTTCGTCCTTCATTTTGATGATCCGGGCAGGGCATCCGGCCACCACAGCATTGGCAGGCACATCCCCCACCACCACGGCACCGGCGGCAACCACGGCGTTCTCACCGATGCGGCAGCCCTCAATAACCACGGCGTTGGCGCCGATGAGCACGTTGTCCTCCACGATGACGGGGGTGGCAGAGGCAGGCTCGATCAC
This sequence comes from Oscillospiraceae bacterium, assembly GCA_017506735.1. Taxonomy (GTDB): domain Bacteria; phylum Bacillota; class Clostridia; order Oscillospirales; family Oscillospiraceae; genus Faecousia. The sequence goes on from JAFVMW010000071.1 coordinate 9,544, forward strand.
GCCGGCCAGGACAGCGCCGGCACCCACATGGCAGTTTTTGCCCACGGTGGCCCGGCCGCCCAGGACGGCTCCCATGTCGATCATGGTGCCCTCGCCGATGACCGCGCCGATGTTGATGATGGCGCCCATCATAATGACGGCGTTTTTGCCGATCTCCACCTGCTCCCGGATGATGGCGCCGGGCTCAATCCGGGCAGGGATATTCTTCTTGTCCAGCATGGGGATTGCAGAGTTGCGGCAGTCGTTCTCGATGATCACATCCTGGAATTCGTTGGCCTCCAGCACGGGGGCAACGTCCTTCCACTCGCCGAACACGATCTTCTGACCGGGGGCAGTGGAGAACACCCGGCAGTTCGGGAACTCCACAGGGGCCTTCTCCCAGACGTAAACCTTCACGGGAGTCTTTTTCTCAGAGGTGCGGATATATTCAATGATTTGCTGTGCATTCATGCTATGTATCTCCTTTGGCTGTTGTATGCAAAAAGAATAGCATTTATTTGGATAAAACGCAAGTAGAAATTGACACAGACAAAAAAATCGTCTATAATAAGGAACACATTTTTCTTCAAAGGGGTGTTTTTCATGGACATCATCGCCCACCGCCGCGGCCTGCACCGGATTCCGGAGCTGGAGCGCTGTCTTCCCAAAACAATGGAATATCTGAAAAATGCCCTGAACGGTCTGGGCTGTACCCTGTTTTCTCCCATGGAAAGCGCCCTCTGCGCCTTTTTCGACTTCGGGCAGGATCACGCCATCGCCTTCCGGGCCGACTGCGACGCGCTGCCCATCCAGGAAGCAAACAGCCATGAATTTGTTTCCGGCCACCCCGGCATCATGCACGCCTGCGGTCATGACGGCCACATGGCAATCCTGCTGGAGCTGGCCCGGCGGCTCAGCGAAAAGAAATCCCTGCCCCACAACGTCCTGCTGGTGTTCCAGCCCGGAGAGGAATCCCCCGGCGGCGCGAAGGATCTGTGCGAAACCGGAATTTTCACACAATACAGCGTCAAGGCCATTTTCGGCCTGCATCTGTGGCCCGGACTGGAAAAGGGCATCGTCCACAGCCGTGCCAACGAGCTGATGAGCCGTTCCTCTGAGATCAACGTGGATTTTTACGGCCGCTCCGCCCACATCGGGCGAAGCTGGGAGGGCATTGACGCCCTTGCCGCCGCCGTGGAATTCTACACCCGTGCCACCGCCATGGAGCAGGCCATGGATCCAGGCATTTACCGGCTGCTGAAATTCGGCCATTTTGAAAGCGGACAGGTGCGCAACGCCATCTCCGACCACAGCCGTCTGGAAGGAAGCCTCAGAGCCTTCCAGGACGACGTGTTCGACGGCATGGTTGCCCAAATCCGCGCCATCGCTGCCGATGTGGAAGCAAAAACCGGCTGCCGGATTGAAATTTCCATGAGCACCGGCTACCCGGCCATTCTCAATCCCGAGCATCTGTGCGCCCGGGTGCCTGCCTACCGGGAGCTGTCAGAGCCCAGCATGACCAGCGAGGATTTTTCCTGGTATCAGCGGTATGTGCCGGGAATGTTCTTCTTCCTTGGTCTGGGCAACGCTCCGGCCCTGCATTCGGCGAACTTCGACTTTGACGAATCGGTGCTTACCGCCGGCGCTGACTATTTTGAGAAACTTGCGGAGGAATTCCAATGAACCGCAATCTTGAAACGCTGATTCCCAGCGGCATCCGCCGCTTCACCAATCTGGCCAACGCCACCCCGGGCTGTAAAAAGCTGACCATCGGCGAGCCGGATTTCGACACCCCTGCCCCCATCCGGGAGGCGGCAGCCAAGGCACTTGCTGACGGTCTGACCCACTACGCCCCCAACCGGGGTACGGATTCCCTGCGAAAGACCATTGCCCGATACGAAACCATGCGTGGTATGGAATGCGCCCCGGAAAACATCCTCGTCACCGTCGGTGCCACCGGCGCGCTGAATACGGCCCTCACCGGCATTCTGAATCCCGGGGACGAGGTCATCATCCCCACCCCGGCCTTTTCCCTTTACGAATCCATCACACTGAGCCAGGGGGCCAAGCCGGTGTTCCTGGATCTGAAGCAGACCGGCTTCCAGCTCCGTGAGGCTGCCCTCGCCGCCTGCATCACAGACCGCACCCGGGCAATCATCCTCAATTCCCCCAACAATCCCACCGGCGCGGTGCTGAACCAAGACTCGCTGGATGCGGTGATCCGTGCCACAGAGGGAACGGACATTTATCTGATCTGTGACAATGTTTACGCCCCCCTCTGTGACCAGCCCATTCCCGACCTGACCCTGGAGAGGTCCCTCCGGGAACGGGTGATCCTGTGCCAGAGCTTCTCCAAGCCCTGGTCCATGACCGGCTGGCGAATCGGCTACCTGGCCGCCCCAGCCTGGATGATCGAGAAATTCGTCCTGCTCCAGGCGGCCCAGATCGCCGCCGTCCCCACCTTCGTCCAGAAGGCAGCGGAAACTGCCCTGACCGTTCCCGTGGACGACATGGCCAGGGACTACCGAAAACGCCGGGAGTACGTGACCGGGCGGCTTAAACGCATGGGCCTGTCCTTCCCGGAACCGGAGGGCGCGTTCTATGTATTCCCGGACATCAGCGGTTCCGGCATGGATTCGGAAGCCTTCTGCACCCGGCTGATCACCGAAGGCGGCGTTGCCTGTGTCCCCGGAAGCTGCTTCGGCTGCGAAGGCCATATCCGCATTTCCTACTGCTATTCAGACCAGGAGCTGAAAGAAGGCCTGGACAGACTGGAAGCTTTTTTAGCAAAAGCCTCCCCTTGAGGGGCGGAGGGGTGAAAGCCACCGATTTCAGACCGTGTTTCTTGAAACCTCTCACCCCTCAGTCACCTGCGGTGACAGCTCCCCTCAAAGGGGAGCCTTGTACTCACAAAATCTCCTACAGAAAGGAATCACCCATATGAAAAAGACCATCTTCAAAGGCATCGGCACCGCGCTGATCACCCCCATGACCGCCACCGGCGTGGACTACGAGAATCTGGGACGTCTCATTGATTTCCAGATTGAAAACGGCGTTGCCGCCCTGATCGCCGTGGGCACCACCGGCGAATCCGCCACCCTGTCCGGCTCCGAGCGGAAGGAAGTCATCCGCTTCACCGTGGAGCGTGCCGCAGGCCGTGTTCCCGTGGTGGCCGGCACCGGCACCAACAACACCGAGCACGTGCTGGACTTCACCAAGTCCGCCTGTGACGACGGCGCGGATGCTGTGCTGGTTGTCACTCCCTACTATAATAAGGCCACCCAGAACGGCCTGATCAAGCACTACGAAAAGATCGCTGACTTCTCCGACAAGCCTGTGATCATGTACAACGTCCCCGGCCGCACCGGCTGCAACCTGACTCCCCAGAGCTGCGCCATTCTGGCAGATCATCCCAACATCGTGGGCGTGAAGGAAGCCAGCGGCAACATGGCCCAGGCTGTGGAAATGGCCGCCCTCTGCGGCGACAAGCTGGACATCTACTCCGGCGAGGACGGCATCACCCTGCCCCTGCTCTCCATCGGCGGCATGGGCTGCATCAGTGTGGCCTCCAACGTCGCTCCCCGGGAGATGGTTGCCATTGTGGACAAGTTCTTCGCCGGTGACGTTTCCGGTGCCGCCCAGATGCAGAAGGATCTGTACCCCCTGATCAAGATGCTGTTCTGCGAGGTCAACCCCATCCCCGTCAAGGCCGCCATGGCAGCCATGGGCTACTGAGAAAACCGGCTGCGCCTGCCTCTGACCCAGATGGAGCCCCAGAACGAGCTGCTGCTGCTCCGTGAAATGCGGAAGCTGGGGGTACTGAGATGAGAGCCATCGTCTGCGGCGCCAACGGCGCCATGGGTAAGCTGATCTGCGAACGCCTGGGCAGCCAGGTGGTAGGCAGAGTCAGCATCGACGGCGAGAACGGCGTGGCCCGGACCTTCGCCGACCTGGGATACCTGCCCTGCGATGTGGTCATTGACTTTTCCCACCACACCGCCGTCGCCGATGTGCTGAACTACGCCAAGGCCGTCAGCGCCGCCGCCGTCATCGGCACCACCGGCCACACCCCCGAGGAAAAGGCCCTGATTGAAAATGCCTCCCGGGAGATTCCCGTGTTTTTCGCCGGAAACGTGAGCCTGGGCATTGCCGTGCTGTGCCGCCTTGTGAAGGAAGCGGCCCGGTTCTTCCCCGACGCGGACATTGAGATCGTGGAAGTCCATCACACCCGGAAGGTGGATGCCCCCAGCGGCACCGCTCTGATGCTCTTCAACGCCATCAAGGAGGTTCGCCCCGAAGCCACCGCCAACTGCGGCCGAGCCGGTGAGGGCAAGCGCACCAAGGAGGAGATCGGCATCTCCGCCCTGCGGATGGGCAACGTGGTGGGCATCCATGAGGTCCACATCTGCACCGGCACCCAGACCCTGGTGCTGAAGCACGAATCCGGCTCCCGGGCCATGCTGGCCGACGGCGCAGTGGATGCCGCCAAATTCATGGCCGGCAAGGCTGTAGGCTTCTATAATATGGAAAGCATTCTGAACGCTGAATAATGGTTCTGTAGGGGACGGCCTCCCGGACGTCCCGTTGCCGCGTCAGCGGCAAACAAGTTTGCCGAACGGGTCGTCGAGGACGCCGACCCCTACGGTTGATTGGAAAGGAGGACACCCAATGCAGGCATGGTATATGAGCGGCGCTGGCAATGATTTTATGGTCATCGATGCCCGGGGGCTGACCCTGGATTTCTCCGCCATGGCAAAAAAGCTCTGCGCGGAGGCAAACTGCGACGGCTTCATGGCGGTGGATCATTCCGAAACCGCTGATTTCAAGCTTCATTTTTACAACGCCGACGGTTCCCGAGGCGAGATGTGCGGCAACGGCAGCCGCTGCGTCAGCAAGTTCGCCTTTGACAATGGAATCGCTCCGGCGGACATGACCATTGAAACCGATGCCGGCCTTCTGACCAGCACCCGGATCAGCGAAAATCAGTACCGGGTGAAGCTGAACAATCCCGGTATCGTGGATCTCCACCGGCACGGGGACATGGCCTATGTGGAGCTGGGCAATCCCGGCGTTCCCCACGGCGTGTTCCGGTATCCGGGCCTTGCATGGGAAATGCGGGACGAACTCCGGGAGCGGATGCGCTCCGAGCGGTTTGCCGACTACTTCCCCAAGGGGGCCAATGTGAATTACTACGACATTCTGGAGGAGGGTCGGGTTCGGATTCTGACCTTCGAGCGTGGCGTGGAGGACTTCACCCTGGCCTGCGGCACCGGCTCCGGCTCGGTGGCTGCGGTGCTGTGGCTCACAGGACAGCTCCCCGGGGGCTGCGTCGCCGTGGAAAATCCCGGCGGAACCCTGACCTTCACCTTAAAGGGCGAACAGGGACAGATCACCGAACTGCTGATGACCGGCCCGGCTGAGGTGCTGGAAATCAAAGAGGTATAAACAGAACAGGTGGGTGCTGCATGGTACAGCATCCACCTGTTTTGTATTTGCAATTACCATGTACCGAACCGGGCGGTTTTTGCTCGCAGAGCATCCAGCACCGACTTCCAGTCTCGTAAGTGTCACCGGGCACTGCCCGGTTATTTCCACTCCTCGGGGACAAAATCCAGGGTGATCTCCTTCATGCTCATCTGAAGCCGGGTATATTTTACGCCGGCGGCGGTGAGCATCCGCTTGGAGGCCAGATTCAGCATGGTGTCGGCGTATTTGTCAGACAAATACACCACCTCCGCCACACCGCTCTGGATGATGGCCTTGGCGCACTCGTTGCAGGGGAACAATGCCACATACAGCTTGCTGCCCCGCAGGTCACGGCCGTTGGCGTTGAGGATGGCGTTCAGCTCCGCGTGAACCACATAGGGGTACTTGGTGTCCTCGCCCTCCCGTTCCCAGGGGAACTCGTCATCGGAGCAGCCCTTGGGCATACCGTTGTAGCCGGTGGAGATGATGATGTTGTCCTGGGACACGATGCAGGCACCCACCTGGGTGTTGGGGTCCTTGCTCCGCCGGGCCGCCAGCATGGCAACACCCATGAAATATTCGTCCCAGCTGATGTAATCGGCTCGTTTCATTGTGGTTTCCTCCTTGAAATTGCAGTTTGTCGAGGTGTTTGAAAATCTATTGTAGGGCGTGGGCATGCCCACGCCGACCACCTCTCATTTTGCGGGAAAGCCGGATTCCTGCGAAAACAAAACAATTTGTCATCCTGAGCGAAGGGCGAAGCCCGGAGTCGAAGGATCTGCGCACTATATTTACCGAAAATGTTTCTGAAGGTGCGAAGATCCTTCGACTCCGCTACGCTTCGCTCAGGATGACAGTCTGTTCTGTTTTCTCCAAAAAACAACTTTACAGGGAGGCGAAAGGTGGTCGGCGGAGGCGTGCCTCCGCCCTACAAGGGGGTAATGCCGTGTTCGAGCGGTTTTGACTCGCAGGGCAATTTCCGACGCACCTGCGCACGAATTGTCAGCGGCGACTCGCCGCAAAACTGCAATTTGAATTTCTTCCATTATACACAAAAAGCAGGATGCGCACAAGACGCATCCTGCCTGTTTTTGGGGAAATTATCCGGTTAATCGAAGAAGCCCTTCATGGCTTCGAAGAATTTCTTCCGCTTGGGGGTTTCGCCCAGGGATTCGTCCAGCTGGCGCAGCAGCTCCTTCTGCTCCTTGGTGAGCTTGGTGGGGGTTTCCACCACCACCTTCACCAGCTGATCACCCCGGCGGCTGCGGTTGTAAACATCGGGGATGCCCTTGTCCCGGAGCCGGAATACAGTGCCGGTCTGGGTGCCCTCGGGGATGTTGTACTTGACCTTGCCGTCCAGGGTGGGCACGATGATCTCCGCGCCCAGAGCGGCCTGGGTGAAGGAAATGGGCATCTCGCACCAGACGTTCATGCCGTCACGCTCGAAGATCTTGTGGGGCTTGATGTTGATTTCCACCATCAGGTCGCCGTTGCCGCCGCCGTTGGCACCCACGCTGCCCTCGCCCCGGACGGGGACGATCTGCTCGGAATCCACACCGGCAGGAATCTTGACCATGATCTTCTTGTTCCGCCGAACCTTGCCCTTACCCTTACAGGTAGTGCAGGGGGTGCGGATGATTTCGCCCTTGCCGTTGCACTGGGGACAGGTGGTGGTGGACTGCATGGCCATGCCCATGAAATTCTGGGTGGTGCGCACCTGGCCTGTGCCGCCGCAGCGGTCACAGGGCTCCACCTTGCCGTCAGCGGAACCGCTGCCCTCGCAGCTGGAGCAGTTCTCGATGCGGAAGTAGCTGACCTCCTTCTCGGTGCCGAAGGCGGCCTCTTCGAAGGTCACTTCCACCCGGGCGCTGACGCTGTCTCCCCGACGGGGTGCCTTTGCCCGGCTGCGGCCGCTGCCGCCGCCGCCGAAGAAGTCGCTGAAAATATCACCGAAATCGCCGAAGCCGCTGAAGCCGCCCCCAAATCCACCGCCGCCGTAGCCGCCGGCATTGAAATTGGGATCCACACCGGCATGGCCGTACTGGTCGTACCGGGCACGCTTATCGTCGTCGGACAGCACCTCGTAGGCCTCGCCCACTTCCTTGAACTTTGCCTCGGCGGTGGGGTCATCGGGATTCCGGTCGGGGTGATACTGCATGGCCTTTTTCCGGTAGGCCCGTTTGATCTCATCGGCACTGGCGCTCTTTTCGACGCCCAGCACCTCGTAAAAATCACGCTTGTTTTCTGCCATAACCTTACCTCAGTCTCTCGGGGATGGGGCGGTGCTTGGCGGTGTACTCCGCCACATCGATGCGGATCACCGCCACGATGCTCACCAGCCGCTCATTGAAGGTGAATTCCTTGCCGGTCTGGGTGTCCATCAGCACGGACATGGCCTTCATTTTCTCCTGCAGATCCTCCACGATCCGGGCCTCTCCCCGGCCCATGATGGAGGAATAGGCAAGACCATACTGGCAGGCCACCTGGCCCTCAAAGGGCTGCAGGTCAGTCTCCAGTTCAAAGAATACCCTGGGATTCTGCCGGATCATGTCCAGCTTCTTGCCCTGCACCGCGCTGTGGAGGTACAGAGTCAGCTTCCCGTCCTCCAGGATGTAACCATAGTTCATGGGAACCACATAGGGTTCGTTATTCACCGCCAGACCCAGGTGCAGCACCTTTGCCTTGTCCAGGATCTCCCGGATCTGCGCCTGGTCGGTGATCTGTAATTCACGCTTTGTCATGCCCTTCATGAAGGGTCTCCTCCTTATACACCATGAAGGGGCGGCGATGCGCCGCCCCTTGGGCTATTGTTTCAATCAGTCCACAGTCTCGTAGTCAGCGTCCACAACGCCGTCGTCGTTGCCGGGAGCGGAGTAGCCTGCGCCCTCAGCGCCCTGTGCGGCGCCGGCAGCCTGATACATCTTCTCAGACACAGCGTAGAATGCCTTCTGCACAGCGTCGGTGGCATCCTTGATGGCCTGGATGTCGCTGCCCTTGCTGACCTCCTTCAGGTGGTCAACAGCGGACTGGATGGAAGCCTTGTCCTCCGCAGAAATCTTGCCCTCCAGCTCGCCCAGAGTCTTTTCGGTCTGGTAGATGATCTGGTCAGCGGTGTTGCGGGTGTCCACCTCGTCCTTACGGGCCTTGTCCTCGGCGGCGTACTGCTCAGCATCCCGGACAGCCTTCTCGATGTCATCCTGGGACAGGTTGGTGGAAGCGGTGATGGAGATGTTGGCCTCCTTGCCGGTGCCCAGATCCTTGGCGGAAACCTTCACGATGCCGTTGCTATCGATGTTGAAGGTAACCTCGATCTGAGGAACACCACGGGGGGCCCGAGCAATGCCGCTGA
>JAFVMW010000072.1 GCA_017506735.1 Oscillospiraceae bacterium
GGCAGCTGACGGATCTTTTGACCCAACTTATCCGTTTGAAAACCGGGAAATACACAAAGTATTCCTCCGCTTTCCAAACTTCAATTTGGGCCAAAATCTCTCGCCATCTGCTCTTGCCGATTGAATCAGAGCTTCCTTAGAAATGGAAAAACACCCGTCTCAGCGAATACACAACCGCCAGGCCAACCACCGCGGTCAGTGCGACCAGCATGGCAATCTGATAAGGCCGCTTGCCGATTTCCTGATTCTTTTCCAGCTCGTCCAGCCGTTTGCCCTCCATGAAGGCAACGATTTCCTTGTAGGTGTGGATGTCGTGGGTCTTTTTGTACTTTTCGATCCTCCATGCCCACCATAGAGCAACGCCTGTCCACAGCAGCCAGATCACGATGCCCCATACCTTCAGATAGTACAGTAATGGCATAGGCAAGGCAATCTGGCCTGCCAGAAGGATTCCGTAAATACGGCTGTCTCTTTGGAATTTCCGGATGTCTTCTGTTTTGATTTCGTCTTTCATTTGCTCCAGATCTCCTTTCACAAGAATGTCCAGAGAAATGCCAAAGACATTGCTGAGCAGAACCAGACTGCGGATATCCGGGTAGTTCCGGTCGTTCTCCCAGTTTGAAATGGTCTGCCGGGTCACATATACCTTATCCGCCAGATCGTCCTGGGACAGCTTCAGCTCCGTGCGGTACTTTTTGATTTGCTTTCCGATTTCCATTTGGCATCCCTCCTGGGATTATCTTAGTCCGAAGATGGGCAATTTGCAATCAAAGGCCTTTGACAGTGGGGCTTTTCGGGATGTAAAAAGGATTTGACATAGCTTACTTAAGAAATAGTATCAAAATCTGCGATTACTTCGGCTCTTTTCCTTCTCCAAAGATCCGGATCATCTCCCGGGTCAGGCTGATACCGTCGTCCTGGGCAGGCAGGGCATCCCGGGGATACCAATCCGCCATGGCAAGCTCCTGCTCATCGATGTGGATGGCGTCGCTTCCGTCCACATCGCAGAAAAAGCCCATGAGCACATTTCCGTCCACGCCCCAGGGCTGGCTTTTGTAATAGCGGAGATTTTTCACCCGAAGGCCCACTTCCTCCATCACTTCCCGGTGGACGGTCTGCTCCATGGTTTCACCGATCTCCGTGTAGCCGGCCAGAAGGGCATAACGGGTGTAGGCACGGCCTGCGTATTTGCTCAGCAAAAGCCGGTCGCCGTTGGTCACGGCCACGATCACCGCGGGGCTGATCCGGGGAAAGATCATATTACCGCAGCCGGGACAGCGGAGCATCCGTTCCCTTTGGTCATGCTCCGTGGGGGTGCCGCAGCAGCCGCAAAGGCGGTTGGTGCGATACCAGTTGTACAGATGCCAGCCGGTCATGATGGCATAGCAGATTTCCTTGCTCTTCAGCTGCCGCAGCGGACGTACCGGCTCATAGGCAAAGCCGCCGTCGGGGCAGAGGGGCGCAGGGTCGATCCAGAGGAAATAGGGTTCCTCCAGCATCCGAAAGAGGTAGCGCGGCGACGAGGGGGCTTGCCACTGTGCCATGTGGGAAAGGGTGGGCAGGGTCAGGGTGTCATCCTCGCCCCGGCAAAGCAGCACCTGTCCCTGGTGGAAGCAGAGGACCCGATCCTCCGCGCCGGCAGTCATATTCCGATATTCGTTTTCCAATCGGCCAAAGGCCATATCCTGAAGCATGGTCAGCTCTCCTTTTTCTGTGCTTGGGCTGTGCTGGTTGTGGATTCCATGGCGGCTTTCAGCCGTTCCAGCAGATCGCCCTGCAAATAGAAGGTGGTTTCGAAGTGGAGGAATTTGTCTGCGTGCCGATCCCACAGAAGCATCAGCTTCGGCGGAAATTCCTCGTCCCCCTCCCAGAACTGCAAAAGCACGGGGAAGAAGGCGGTTACCGGAATCCGGCAGGTCAGATCAGCCCCGGCCATACGGGGCAGAATGCTGCCGCCCAGCACCGTACAGGCGGACTTCAGCTGCTCCAACCGGCCGTCAAACAGGGCGGCGAATTTCTTCGTGAAGGTTTCGGTGTTGGTCACGCCTGTGACCACGAAATTGCCCACGGTACACCACTGACCGGACAGGGCCGGAGGGGTGGTGCCCCGATGATAGCACAGAAGATCGTAAACGCTCATCACGGTGCCGAAGGAGCGGCACTCCTTCCACTGGCCCTGAAGGGATTCCTCCACCCGGCCGTCAGTTCTGCTGATCCTGGTGGGGGTGTTCAGATAGTCCAGATAGATCCACAGCTCGTCCGCCGGAAGCGCGAATTTCCGGATCAGCAGGGACTGATCGTAGGACAGGAAGATGCCTTTGGCGATGTCTACCTGAAGGTCATAATTGGATGTGGGTTTCTTCATGGACGGCCCTCCCGATGGTTTGTCATGGTGTTCTGCTCCTATGATAATGGCTGGGGGAATGGGTGTCAATTCCTATCTCTCAGGGAAGTGGAAAGGAACCGGGAGATTTTCGCAAAATACAGTAGCGATTGTTCCGGCTGCCTGTTATAATGAAGAAAAGATACTCATGGGAGGGTTTTGTATGGCATATGATCTGACGAATCCATTGGTGATCGGCATCAGCTCCCGGGCGCTGTTTGACCTGGAGCAGGAAAACCGGATTTTTGAGGAGCAGGGGCTGGCGGCCTACGAGGAATACCAGATCCGGCACGAAAATGAGATCCTCCCCAAGGGGCCTGCCTTTCCGCTGGTTCAGGCCTTCCTGGGGCTGAACCGGATGCAGGAGGAGCGGCTGGTGGAAGTGATCGTCATGAGCCGGAACAGCCCGGATACCAGTCTGCGGATCTTCAATTCCATTGCGGCCCATGATCTGGACATCACCCGGGCGGCGCTGACCGGGGGAACCCCCATTGCTTCCTACCTCCACGCCTTTAAGACGGATCTGTTCCTGTCTGCCTACGGCCCGGATGTGCAGCAGGCCATTGACTCCAACATTGCCGCAGGCGTGATCCTCACCGGCGGCGCTCCGGGGAATACGGAATCCAAGGTGGAGCAGATCCGCATCGCCTTTGATGGGGACGCGGTGCTGTTCGGCGCGGATTCGGAACGGGTTTACCAGCATCACGGGCTGGATGCCTTTGCTGAGCATGAGCGGACCAAGGCGGACATTCCCATGCAGAAGGGCCCCTTTGCCAATTTCCTGATGACCATTGCCCACATCCAGGGCCTGTTTACGGACAGGCAGTCCTCGCCCATCCGGACGGCGCTGGTCACTTCCAGAAACGCGCCTGCCCACGAGCGTGCCATCAAAACCCTGCGTGAATGGGGTGTCCGTGTGGATGAAGCCTTCTTCCTGGGCGGCGTCAGCAAAAAAGAGGTGCTGTCGGCCTTTGGCGCCCATATTTTCTTTGATGACCAGTATACCCACGCGGAGCCTGCGTCGAAGGTGGTGCCCTCGGCAGTGGTTCCCTACCGGGATGGGGACGATCCAAGAGCATAATGCGAAGGGCGTGCTGCAAAATTACTTGCAGCACGCCCTGAATGAATCATTCATTACGATCAGATTTCCATCTGGAGTTTGGTTCAGAAAATGATCAGCATACCCACCAGAATGCCCACGATGGTGGAGAAGGCAGGCAGCTTGCTGTGGTACATCAGAATGGACTGGGGCAGGATCTCGCCGAATACCACATACAGCATGGCGCCGCTGGCGAAGCCCAGGCTCATGGTCAGACCCAGAGGGCCGAGCTCGCCCATCACATAGCCCAGCAGGGCACCCAGAATGGTGGGAACGCCGGAGCAGGCGGTGAGGAGGACGGCCTTCCACTTGGCCATGCCGCCGCTGATGAGGGGGACGGAAACGGCCATGCCCTCGGGAATGTTGTGCAGGCCGATGAGCACCGCCAGCACCAGGGCCGCACCGCCCATCACACCGTCGCCGCTGGCGTAGGAAGCGCCGATGGTCATGCCCTCGGGGACATTGTGCAGGGCAATGGCGCTGGCCATGACGATTCCGGCCACAAACAGGCCCAGCTTGCTGTCGTTCCGGGCATAGTGCTGCTCCAGATGGTCGCTGTGAATCAGCTCATCCAGATCGTCAGCGGTTTTGGGGTGGTTTGCGTCAATGTGGGGGACCTCCGGGTTGGTGGCCCGGTCGATCAGATGGTTCAGCAAAAAGGTGACTGACACGCCGATGGCAATGGAGGCCACCACGAACCAGACACCTGCGTTGGTTTCAATGGATTCCGTCACCAGATCAAAGCAGACCACGCTGAGCATGACGCCGCCGGCAAAGCTCAGAAGCAGACTGACGGTTCGATTGGAGTCCTTTTGCAGCAAAGCACCGATCAGGCCGCCCAGACCGGTACCGGCCACACCGGCCAGCGCGGTGGTGAATATCAGGGTTGCGATTACGCCCATAGTTGTTTTCTCCTGTGGTAAAGTGAATTAGTCATGACTATCATACCACAAAAGCCGGACATTGACAATCTTCGACGGGGCAAATGGAAAAATTTACCCATTTTTCCAGAAGGATGCTTCCCACAGTCCGGGAAAATTGGATATATTGATGAAAACAGGCGCAGGCCGCCGGGGAAGCAGAGGATTGCATTTCATCGCCGGGCGGTTTATAATGGAGATACAAAAACAACCGAAGGAGCGAAACGGTATGAGAGAATATGAAGTGGTTCTGACCTATCTGAATGGCTGCGCCGGAGCGGCCTACCCCACCACCACTGTGGAGGAAATCGAAGCAAAGTCCCCCAAGGCCTGGCTGGAGGGGAAGTACGGAAAGAATTTCCCCAATTTTATCTGTGAGGAGCAGACCGTGGGCCATGAGATCTGGAGCTGGGACACCGGCGTGATTTCCTACCGGTACGAGTTCACGGAGCTGTGATGATGGAAATCAGACTGGCACAGAACGGGGATTTCCGGGACATCCGGCGCTATGACCGGCATATTCCGGCGGAGCGGCTGGCTGAGTGCATCTGCAGAGGCCATGTTTGGGTTCTGGAAGCAGAGGGAAATGTCGCCGGAATGATGCGCAGCAGCCTGTTCTGGCAGACCATCCCCTTTCTGGATCTGATCTATCTGGACGAATCGGTTCGGGGACAGGGCTGGGGCAGCAAAATGATGGACTTCTGGGAACGGGAGATGGCCCGCAGAGAATATGACCATGTGATGCTGTCCACCCAGGCGGACGAAACCGCCCAGGACTTCTACCGGAAGCTGGGCTATGAACCGGCGGGCGCTTTCCTGCCCCCGGAGCAGGATGTGGAGGAACTGATGTTCCGAAAGAAACTGCGTTAACGCAAAAAAGCGGAGTGACCGAAGTCACTCCGCTCATTTTTATGGACTTGATTACAGACCGGCCAGCTTCATCAGCTCGGGAACCTTGGCTTCCCAGCCCAGAGCCATGATGTGCAGACCCTGGCAGTAGGGACGGCACTCCTTGATGATCCGGGCGGCGATCTCCACGCCGGTGATACCGGCCTTGGCACGCTCCTTGTCGGCGGCCAGCTCGTCGATCATGTACTGGGGCACATGGACACCGGCAACGTTCCGGTTCATAAACTTGCACATACCGGCGTTCTTGGGGATGATAACACCCAGCTGCACGGGCTTGCCGAACTGCTTGGCACGCTCCATGAACTCGATGAACTTCTCAGACTCAAAGACAGCCTGGGTCTGGAAGTAGTCGGCACCGGCCATGACCTTGCGTTCCATCTTTGCCAGCTGAGCGTCAACGGAGTCGGAGATGGGGGACACGACAGCGCCCTTGGCAAACTTGGGAGGCTCGCCCACCAGCTCGTTGCCGGCCAGGTCATAGCCCTTCTCCAGCTGAGAAGCGGTGTAGAGCAGGGAAACGGAGTCCAGGTCGAACACGGGCTTGGCACCGGGATGGTCGCCCATCTTGGTGTGGTCGCCGGTGAGGCACAGGATGTTCTCGATGCCCAGAGCGGCAGCGCCCAGCAGATCGGACTGCAGTGCCAGACGGTTACGGTCACGGCAGGTGGCCTGGTAGATGGGGGTCAGACCGGCCTGCTTCATCATGGCGCAGGTGGCCAGAGTGGAGGTACGCATGACGGAGGACTGGTTGTCAGTGACGTTCACTGCGGTGATGCCGCTCAGATGCTCCTTGGCTTCCTCCACCAGATGACCCAGGTGGATACCCTTGGGAGGGCCGACTTCGGCGGTAACGACAAATTCACCGTTATCAAATAACTCGGTAATTCTCATTATTTTTAACTCCTAATCAATATAGATTCCTGTGATTACACAGTCTTACTTGTTCACCAGATCGTCGGTGGCGTAGTTGCGCAGCTGGACAGGGGCCTTGGTCAGCACGTCCAGGCGGCCCAGGGCGGTGAGCTTCTTCTGAATCCGCTCCCAGCCGCATTCCATGCTGGGGTCAACCTCGCACATGCCGTTCTTGGCACCGCCGCACTGGCCGTTGACCAGACTCTTGGAGCAGGCGGTGATGGGGCAGATGCCGCCGGTCAGGTTCAGATAGCACTCGCCGCACTGCTTGCAGTCATGCTCCAGAGGCGTCACGCCCTGGAAGCCGGGCAGGGCATAGGTATCGCAGGCAGCGACCACGCGCTTGCCGGGATACATGGCGGCAACGGTCTGGACACCGACGCCGCAGGAGAACACCAGGATGGTGTCGGCGGCCTGGATGGCAGCGGCGTGGGGCTGCAGAATCACGGACAGATTTTCATCGTTGCAGATGTACTCGGTGGTGAAAATGCCGGTGACGATGCCCTCGGCGGTCAGCTCTGCCTGGAAGGCATCGGCCTCGTGCTCGGGGAAGCGGATCTCCCGGCAGCCATGGCAGTTGAGGACAAAGACCTTGCCGGAGATGGCGGCGCGGATGACCTCATTGGCTTTCAGTTCAGTGATAAGCATCTTACTTCATCCCCCTTACAGCGTTTTTGCCCATCTTGATCATGGTGACCAGAGGAATCTTGGAGGAGCAGATGTACTCGCAGCAGCGGCACTCCATGCAGTCCATGATGTTCTTTTCTTTCAGTGCCACAGGGTCCATTACCTGCTTGGCGAAGTACAGGGGCTTCAGCTCCATGGGGCACACGTCCACGCAGCGGCCGCACTTGATGCACTCATTGGGCTCGGAGTGGTCGGTGTCGATGGCGATGATGCCGTTGGAGCCCTTCATAATGGGGGTGTCCAGGGTGGTCTGGGGGAAGCCCATCATGGGGCCGCCGGCCTTGACGGTCACGTCGTCGCCCTGAATGCCGCCGCAGGCAGCCACCAGGTCGGCAGCGGAGGTACCGATCTTGACGATGAAGTTGCCGGGGTTGGGGATGTACTTGCCGGTGACGGTGGTGATGCGCTCCACAAGAGGCATACCGGTCTTGATGGCATCGGCAATGGCCTTGACGGTGGAAACGTTGCTGACGCAGGCACCCACGTCGGCAGGCAGCTTGCCGGAGGGAACGGAACGGCCCAGGGCACGCTTGATGAGCATTTTCTCACCGCCCTGGGGGTACTGGGTGGAAACCTCCAGAACCTCGATGCCCTCGATGTCGGCGGTCTTTTCCCGGAGCAGGGCGATGGCATCGGGCTTGTTCTCCTCGATGACGATGATGCCCTTGGGAGCGGCAACGGTCTTCATTTCGGCCTGCAGACCGAAGATGATGTCGTCCGCGTACTCCAGCAGCATCCGGTGGTCGGCGGTCAGCATGGGCTCGCACTCACAGGCGTTGACCAGCACGGCCTCGATGGGCTTGCCGGGGTTGAGCTTGACGTAGGTGGGGAAGCCTGCGCCGCCCATGCCCACGATACCGGCATTCTTGACGATGTCGATGATCTCGGCAGGAGTCAGCTCCTCCAGAGATTTGTTGGGCTTCACGGACTCGTGGAGCTCGTTCTTGAAGTCGTTCTCCACAACGACAGCCATGCAGGTGCCACGGGAAGCGTGGGGACGCTCTTCAATGGCAACCACGGTACCGCTGATGGAGGAGTGGATGGGTGCGGAGATAAAGCCGGCCTGCTCGCCGAGCTTCTGGCCAACCTTCACATAGTCGCCCACTTCCACACAGGCGGTGGCAGGTGCGCCCAGGTGCATGGACAGGGGGAACACGGCGGTCTTGGGCTCGGGGAAGCGGACCAGGGGCAGGGACTCGGTGCGCTCCTTACCCTCTACGGGGTGGACACCGCCGTACCAGCCGTCAAAGCGCTTCTCGCGGATGGACTTGACATAGTCATTGATGACCTTGAAATTGACCTTGGAGTAGTCACGGATCTGGACGGGCTGGCTGGTCAGCTCCTCCAGACGGCCCTGCTGGGCAAGGCGCTGCTGGATCTTCTCCCAGGCGCAGTCCTTGTCGGGGCTGACCTCGCACTTGCCGTTCTTGGCACCGCCGCACTGGCCGTTAACCAGGCTCTTGGAGCAGTCCACGATGGGGCAGATGCCGCCGGTCATGTTCAGGTAGCACTGTGCGCAGGCATCGCAGGCCTTCTTGGTCAGAGCCATGCCGTGGTGGCCGGTGTAATTCAGGGAATCACAGGCGGCGTAAACGGGAAGCTCCTCAATGGCGGCGATGGTCTGCACGCCCAGGCCGCAGGAGATCACGAAAATGCTCTCGGTGCCCTCGGGGATGGCTTCAATCAGCTTCCGGTCGGTCTGGGTCTTGTTGCACAGGAAATCGATGTTGATGCTGCCGGTGACGGTCTTGCCCTGTGCGGCGGCAAGGGCCTTGAATGCTTCGCAATCCGGTTCATCAATGGTTTCAAATTCCTTGAAACACTTGTTGCAAGCAATGACGAAAATGTTGTCGGTACCAGCCAGAACGGAGGCCAGCTCGTCTTCTGCTTTCAACTTATACTTGGTATAGTTTTCCAATTGCTCACCTTCCTTACGAAATAGGTAAAACCTTATGCTTTTTCCAAACCGCGTTCCCTGTAAGCGGGGGAAGCGGTCGGGCTTCGGGGAATCAATCGTGTTATACCGATATAACACATACTGATTATAGCACATCACAATGGCTTAATCTAGTCCGAATCTTACCTTTTTGACAGAAAAAACCAAGAAGACGCACCGCGTTTTCACGGTGCGTCTTTGGCGGTCGGATTATTTGACGGCCCGGTACAGGAAGGTGACCACCTGTGCCCGGGTGCAGGGGGCGTTGGGGGAGAACAAACCGTTTCCGGTGCCGGCGGTGATGCCCTGCTCCACGGCCCAGAGGACGGGATCGCAGAAGTAGGCCTCCTCTGTCACATCGGTGAAGGGGACGGCATCAGACTCAGGAGCCGGGGTGCCGAAGGTTCTCCACAGGAAGGTGACTACCTGTGCCCGGGTGCAGGACGCGTTGGGGGAGAAAAGGCCGTTTCCGGTGCCGGCGGTGATGTTCTGCTCCACAGCCCAGAGGACAGCGTCATAGTAGTAGCTGCCGGGATCCACATCGGTGAAGGGGTTCTCCTGGGATTCCGGGGCAGGGCAGCCCTGGCTCCGCCAGAGGAAGGTGACCACCTGTGCCCGGGTGCATTCATTGTTGGGGGCGAAGGTGGTGGGACTGGTACCGGCGGTGATGCCGTTTACCATGGCCCAGAGGACACTGTCATAGAAGAAATCCGTTTCCTTCACATCGGTGAAGGGGTTATCCATGGAGATTCCGCAGCGGCCGCAGCGGATATCCTCCCACACGTGGCCCAGGGGATCAACAGGGTCGGTGGTGTACCGGTCGCCGCAGGAGCAGGTGTGGAGGGTGTAACCGGCTTCCGTACAGGTAGGCTCAATGACCTGGGCGGTGTAGCTGTGGCCGGTGGCAGGAATGGGCTGGGTTTCTTCCGCGTCACAGCGGCTGCAATCCCGGCGCTCCAGACCGGCTTCCGTGCAGGTAGGCGCGGTTACGGCCTGCCAGGCGCCGAAATCATGGCCCAGAGGCTCTGTGTAATCCCCCACATACTCTGCGCCGCAGTGGCAGTGATACTCGGTATAGCCTCCCTCAGTGCAGGTGGGGGCGGTGACGAAGGCAGTGTAGGAATGCTCCGTTACGGGAATCTCCCGGGTTTCTCTCAGACCGCACCGGAAGCAGTCCCGGACTTCCTCGCCGGGTTCGGTACAGGTGGGGGGCGTGATGGCGGCCCAGCTGCTGAAGTTATGACCAGCGGGCTCTGTGTAGTCATCGGTATACTGGTGGGAGCAGCGGAAGCACCGGTAGATGGTGTAGCCGCCTTCATAGCAGCCGGGTTCCACCACGGTGGTCACATAGTCATGCTCGCCCAGGGGCAGATCCCGGTACTCCGCAAAGCCGCAGCGGCTGCACCGCTGCACTTCATAGCCGTACTCGATGCAGGTGGATTCCTGAACCAGCTCCCAGTCTCCCAGATCATGGCCCAGGGGATCTACATAGTCGCCCCGATACCAGTCGCCGCAGACATCACAGCTGTAGTCGGTATAGCCCTGGTACGTACAGCTTGCAGGGGTGACGCTGGTGCTGTACTGATGGGGCAGAGGGGCGATTTCCTCCAGCCAGGAATCACCGCACCGCAGGCATTCCTGCCGCTGGGTGCCGGTGTGGCTACAGGAGGGCTCATAGATGACGACCCATTCGCCGGGCTCATGGCCCAGAGGATCCACATAATCATCCACATAGCTGTCGCCGCAACTGGAGCAGATGTAGGTGGTGTAGCCCTGGTCGGTGCAGGTGGGTTCGGTGACCCGGGGGATGTAGTCGTGGCCCAGATCCTCCTCCACGCCGGAGCCGTCCTGAAGAAGCTGCCGCCAGCTGAGCTGATTCAGCCGCATATAGTCATTGCCGCAGGTAAACCAGGAAACATGATCGCTGTCCGTGAGGATGGGCTGACAGTCAGACAGACGGCAGTCCAGCTTCACAGTACGGGTCAGAAGGGAGCCGCTGCCGTCCACCAGAACGGCGCAGGTCCAAGCCTGATCCCAGTTGTACTCCGACTCCCGCTCCTCCCACAGAACCAGGAACAGGCCGTCGGAAATGGACACCAGTTGGGGGGTGGAAACGAACACAGCCGTTCCTTCCGAATAATCAGTGAGCCAGATGATATCACTCCGGGTCAGCTCCTGGTCTGCCACGGCAAGGAACACATTGCGCACATTCTGGGGATGCCAGGTGGCCGGGTCAGTCTGATCCACAGAGTTGCCCACCACCAGGCAGCTGTCGGCGGACAGCTCCAGGCCGCCCAGGGAAACGCCGGTGTAGTTGTCGCCGGTCCGGCCCACAATGTTCAGCAGGTTCAGGCTCCGGGCGTTGGTCAGGCTTCCGTCGATGGAGGCCCGGGTCAGAACCACAGAACGGGGGTGGGCATCGCCGTGGTCAGCCCGGAAGATGTACCGGTCATTGGTACGGATGCGCTGACCGAAGGAGTGGCTGACGTAGCCATAGGAAATGTTCATCACGTCATACCACTGATCCACCACGGTCATGGTCTGCTGGTCAATGGCGAAGGTCATATTGGCCTGGTGATTGCGGCCGTCGGAGCTGGTGTACATCTCATGGCAGGTGTGCAGATAGAGAATGCCGTTCTGCTCGGCGAAATCCGCGGTGCCTGCGTCAAAGGGAACGGTGGTGTTGGCACCCAGGATGGAGCAGTGATCCAATCTCTGCCAGTCCTTGGTGTAGCGGACGACGCGCAGAACCTCGGCTGAATTGTCTTCCGCCTGGTTGGTCTGGCCGTAGAGCAGGAAATTGTAGTCCTGTCCGGCGAAGAAGCCGCCGAAGAGGGGCAGCTCTGCAGGGATGATTACCTCGGAAAGCAGTGCAAAGGCGCTGTCATACCGGGCTACCACCACGCCGGTGTCAGAAACGTACTGGACGCGCTCCAGCACCCCGTCCCTCTGGGACAGGAAGGAGGTCTTGGGAGCGTCCCACATGATGTAGTCCTGGCAGCTCAGATTGTGCGCGCCGGTGCCTTCCAGGGCAGCAAAGGCGGAGTCGGGGATCTGGCTGGCTGTTACGGTAACGGTGCAGACTGCCCGGTAAACCCCATCCGGGGAGGACAGGGTGATCTCCACGGTACCGGGACGAAGGGCGGTGACGCGGCCGCTGGGGGAAAGAAAAACGATGTCCGGAGCGGAAATGTCCCACTGGGTCAGCTTGGTCTGCACATAGGTGTCGGCGTTGGTGACAAGGGTCAGAAACTGGCCCACCTCCAGGGTATAAGAGCTCTGGGCAAAGGCCAGGTCCTCCGGGGCAACGCTGCTGTCCATGTCAAACAGACGGGTATTCCCGGGGAGATACCAGTTCTCCAGAATCCATTCCCAGTTGCCTGCGCTGCTGTGGTAGTACACGGTCAGACCGTCGGGCAGGGGGTAGAGCACCTGGGTGTTTGCCTTGGGCACCGGGCCTTCAAAGGTAACTTCGGACAGAGCAAAACAATACTCAAAGCAGAGATCCAGATCCCCAAGGGTGGAAGGCAGGGATATGGATTCCAGGGAAGGGCAGTAGGCAAAGGCGCCGTAGAAAATCTCCGTGACTCCCTCGGGGACCGTGACCTGCTTCAGCTCCGTCAGACCCCAGAAGGTATAGTAGCCGATGGAGGTGATGCCGGGCTCCAGGGTCAGGGTGCGGATGTCTGAGTACCATTCCGACCAGGGGGCAGGAGGGGCAGTGTAGGCAGACTCGTCAATGTTCATCAGATGACCGTTGTATAAAACATCGAAGGCACCGTAATGGTCAGTGGGGCCGGTGCCGGAAATGGTCAGGTTGCCCTTGCCGTCCAGCTCCCAGGTCAGATTCTCGCCGCAGGTGCCGGTGACCAGGAAAACCTCGCCGCACCGGGTGCATTCCCCGTCCACCCAGTCATGACCGGAAGGAAGCACTTCGGTTTCTGTCAGACCGCAGTAGTCACAGACCCGGCTCAGCAGGCCCTCTGATGTACAGGTGGCAGGGGTGGTGACGGTTTCGGTGAACTGATGGGACTGCTCCATGGTCACAGTAAAGGATCCGGAAGCATAGGCGAAGTAGAAGCAGGCGGTCAGATAATAGGTCTTGCCTGCGGTCAGCAGCATGGTCAGGGAGAAATTGTTGCCCTCGCCGCTGTCGTCATCATAGGTGGCTTCCGTTCCGTCCTCAATGATGCCGAAGGTGTCGTCGTCGGAAACGGCATAGAAGGTGTACAGATCCGTGGTCTCCGGGATGAAACGGAAATAGGCGGCGGTGTTGGGGGCCAGGGCCACGATGGTTTCCGTGTCCGGTTCCAGGAAGGGAGCGGTGAGAAGCTCCGGCGGCAGCTCCTCCTGGCTGTTCCGGGAGAGACTGAGATTTTTGGGCAGACCGGATTTGTCCCGGTCCTGGGGAATGGCGGGAGGATTGGTCAGCCCGGGGTGATCGCTGCCCTGGGGGAGGGCAATGGCAGCGGAAGCCCGGAGGGGCGCCAGGGAAAAGAACATGGTCAGAGCCAGAAGCAGGGCCATAAGCCGTTTTGTCATGAAAGATCCCTTCTTTTCAGAGTAATTGATCCTGTGTTTATCAGTCCGGGAGAACGAAATTGGAGCATGGCGAGCAACTGGCTCCCCTCTGAGGGGAGCTGGCCGCGAAGTGGACTGAGGGGTGGAAGGTGGCAATTATGTACCACTTCCGTTCCGCAGGCTTTCACCCCTCCGCCCAGTGTCCGCACTGGGCACCTCCCCTCAAGGGGAGGCTTTTGACGCTACAAACCGCAATATTCCTTCTTCAGCCGGCAGGATTTTCTTACTACAATTTATACCATACAATCCCAGAAATGACAAGAAAAACCGGGAAACAGCGGTGCTGTTTCCCGGAGGGATTGGTTATGCGCAGGCCCGGTAGAGGAAGGTGACCACCTGGCCCCGGGTGCAGGAGCTGTTGGGGCCGAAATGGGTGTCATCCAAACCGGCGGTGATGCTGTTGCGCAGGGCCCAGCGGATGGCGGAATAGTAGTAGTCCGTGCTGGACACATCGATGAAGGGGTTGTATCCGCCGGAGACAGTGGGGGAACCGGAGTAACGCCAGAGGAAGGTGACTACCTGACCACGGGTGCAGGTCTCATTGGGCGCGAACCGGTTGACACTCATACCGGAGGTGATGCCCTTTTCCACTGCCCAGAGGACTGCCTTATAGAAGTAGTCCGAGGGCTTCACATCGGTGAAGAGGGTATGCCGGGTGCTGGGCTCCGGGGAACCGGCAGCACGCCAGAGGAAGGTGACCACCTGGGCCCGGGTACAGGCCTGGTCGGGGGCGAAATGGCTGTCATCCATACCGGAGGTGATGCCCTGCTCCAGGGCCCAGAGAATGGGGCGGAAATAGTAGGCATCCGACGCCACATCCGCAAAGGGATTGTACAGGTCGTTGAAGGTTTCTGTTTCCACATGGCTTGCATCCCGGCGGCAGATCCGCTGGCGCAGGCCGTCCTCCTCGAAGGTGCATTCCCGGATGATTTCCCAGCTGCCCCAGTTGTGACCCAGGGCGGAGCGAACAACAGAGTCCCGGTCAATGGGCTTGGTTCCGGCGGCATCGGAATAGCACTTGCCGCAGAGGGTGCATTCATAATGGGAATAACAGCCGTTCTCGGTGCAGGTGGGGGCAATGCCGGGGACATAGGACAGATCGTGGACGTGCTCCACACTGTTGTAAAACCCTTCGATCTCAGAGGCGTTGTCGAACAGGGCATCGGAATAGCCGGAATCCCAGACGTGATCCTCTTCCCATTCAGACTGGCTGGTGACCATGAAATAATCATGGGTGATGGTGCCGGTTCGGGCGTAAATGGCGTGATCCATCCGGACATCCAGCCAGTAATACCGGCCGTTTACCAGAACGCAGTTCCATTTATGCTCCACACGGCTGCCGTCGCCGTTGATAAACTCACCGGGAATCAGCCGGCAGTCATAGCCCAGATGGCCCAGCAGCAGGGCAAGCAGGGCAGAATAATGGGCGCAGTTGCCGGAGCGGTACATCATCATTTCGTGGGCAAAAACCGCGATATAGTAGTTGCTGTCATAGGAGGCGCCCCAGGAATCGCTGCTGTAAGCATCCGCCAGCTCCGGACGGATCACAGCGTTGCCTTCTGTCAGAAGGGCGTTGGCTTCCTCCACGTATTTGGACACCTGGTCAAAAATAGCATCCTCGTCAAAGTAAACCGTGCCGTCCCAGCCGTCCCGGCTGCAGTTGCGGATCACCCAGTCATACACAGCCCGGATGATGGCACGATGGTCATTTCCCTCCGGAATGCTGATTTCGGAAAGCACCTGCTCGGCCATGTAATCCACATCGCCGTAGCCCACCAGGATGGGAATATTCGTGTATTTGGACGCTGCCGAAGCAGGAACGCAGATCAGACTGAAAAAGATCAGAATGGCCGTCACCAGGGACAAGGCCCGTTTGGTCATAGAAACATCCCCTTTGCAAAATAGTTACAATATGATACTATTATATACTTTTTGAATCCGGAATGCAATAGTTTTGTAAGCCAAACGGAAAAAGAAATCCGAGTTTTTTATGGGGAGTGCTTCAGAAATACCAGGAAGAAGCTCAGCGCCAGCAAATCCGCGGATCCGCCGGGGGAGAGATTCTCCCGGGTGAACCACTGATCCAGTGCTTCCAGGCGCTCCCGGTCCGGGAAGGGCTCCTGCTCCAGCAGCGCGGTGAGCCTTGCCTGGATTTCTGGAAGCCGGATCAGGCCTCCCCGTTTGATCAGATTGGTGTCCTCCGCGGCGCAGATCAGACGGAGCAGGGCCCCGGCTCCGGCACGGTCCGGGGACAGTCCCCGGGAAAGGCCCTCCTCCAATGTGGGCAGGCCCCATTCCAGAACGGCCGGGAACCCGGCCTCTGCCTGACCCCGGATGCCGGTGATGCCGAAGCTGTGGAACAGCCGCTCCCCGGCGGTTCGGGAGGTATCCTCCGTGACCCCGGAAAGCTCCCGGGCGGTGAGTCCCCGGGCCATTTGGGCGCAGTGGGCAAGAAGGGCTTCCGGGCAGGAGTCCTGGAAGATCAGCCGTCCTGCCGCTCCGCAGACCAGACCCAGGGAGAAAATGGCACCCTTGTGGGTGTTGATGCCGCCGGTGGCACGGAGCATGGTCTGCTCTGCCAGACGGCCCGGCAGCCGGAGCCGGACGAAGGTTTCCTCCGGAGGGAGCGTCCGGGTGTCCATGCCGATCCGGGCGCACCGGGCGAAGAAGGGCTGGAGGGCCGCGGCGCTGGAGAGAAAGCTGTAGAAATCCATATCCCGGTGGGCACCGGCGTTGTCCCGGTCCACCAGTCCCGGCTTTGGGGTGACGCTGACCTCATACAGAAGGCTCTTGACCGCCAGGGAGCCGATGGCCTGGGAACGGTCTGAGAATACCCCTTCTTCCAGGATTTCTCTGGCCCGGGCCTGCAGCGCATCGGCGGAGTGGGCCCGGGTGGGGCCGCAGATCCGGGCAGACTGGCCGCAGATCAGGCACTTCCGGGGGCTGCTCCGGTCCAGCTTCCTTCCCTCCGGCGTCAGTACATCCAGATCAAAAAGCCTTCCCAGGGGCGTTCCTTCCTCCAGGGATACACAGAGGGCCTTCACCGCCTCCGGCGTGCCGTCGGTGACGAAAAAGCCCTCGCAGCCGGTGACGGCATCCAGCTCCTCCCGGTGGAGCAGAGGGATATGGGCGTTGCCCAGCAGGCCGGTCAGATCCCGGCAGCCGATGGCGAAGCCTGCCCGGATCAGCGCGCTGTTTTTCACCGGGCCGGGGATGTTCATGGTGAAGCAGATCAGAGGTTTTCCGAACCGGGCCAGCAGGGCGTTTTGGCGGCGGACCCGGGCCTCCCGGTTGTCCAGGACCTCCATCAGGGTTACTTCCCGGCAGTTCATGGGCTTACGCTCCCTTGCAGATGCTCCAGGGTGGTGGGGGGCACCAGCCGGGCAAGGGCCGCCCAATTACCTTCCGCCAGCAAAGCCCGGACCCGGCTGGCGCTGATGGGCTGGCTGTCCAGCTGCTTTCGGGGAATCTCCCGGAGCTGGATGCCCGAGGCCGGAAGGATGGCTTTCAGCGTTTGGTTGTAGGCCTCTGTCACCTCAGACAGGGGCTCGGTGCCGACATACCGCCGGGTGATGCCGAACCGGGGGGCGTAATGGTTCACAAAGATCTCCGCATCCAGAGCGCACTGGATGGCGGTGGCGTTTCCCTTCTCCCGGAGAAAATAGGTGGGGAAGGTGGCGTTGGAGATCAGATAAGGCCCGGTGGGCAGTACGGTGACATTTTCCAGATCCGCCACACCGGAGCGGACCATGGCCATCCGGTCAGCGGCGGAGAATTCGCTGCTGTCCTCGCTGAGGACGAAGATATAGACCCGGTCGCATTCAGAAGCGGCGGTTTCAATGAGATACCGGTGGCCCAGGGTGAAGGGGTTGCAGTTCATCACCGCGGCGCCCACAGTGCCTGATGGGTCAGCCGGGGGCAGGGAATCCAGAAAAGCGCGGATGCCGCCCCGGCGGTCCTCCATCAGCAGCACATCCCGGGTCTTGGCGATGGGGTAGAAAAACAGGGAAGAAAACTGAAATTCATTCCCCGGCTTGGTGTACAGAAACAGATGATCCTGTCCCGCGGCGAAGGCATCCTGCCGCAGCGCGCCGATCAGCCGGGCAGTCAGACCCTCCCCCTGCCGGTCCGGGGAAACGGCGATGCATTTCAAGAGATTCCCCTGCCGGGAACCGGCGGCGCAAAGCTGGCCGTCCTCCCACAAAAGGGCGGTGCGCTCCACGGCTCTGTCCGGCTCCAGGCCGGTCTGCTTCAGCAATGCTGTCCAATGGGCACCCTTGCGCCCCACGGGACAGCCGGTCATTTCCAGTTCCATAACGTCCTCCAAATGGATTTTCTTCTATTATACACGGATTGCATAAAATCGCAATGAGAAAAATGGAAAATACTTGCAATTGTGCACAAGGTCGGCTAGAATAGAACCAGGCAATACACTGACATAATTCAGGAAGGAGCGTCAGATACAATGGACATCAAAAAAAGAGCAGCCGCCGGAACCATGGAGTCCAGCGACGCGTATGTGGAGATCGAGCCTGCTTCCCAGGGCGTGAGCCTGGAGCTGGAATCGGTGGTGCTGAACCAGTTCGGGGAGCAGATCCGTCAGACCGTGCTTTCCGTGCTGGCACAGGAGGGCGTGGAGAACGCAAAGGTGCGCATCATTGACCGGGGCGCCCTGGAATGCGTCATCCGGGCCAGAGTGGAGGCCGCCGTGTGCAGAGGAAGGGAGGAAGCGTAATGCGCAGAAGTATGCTGTTTTTGCCGGGCAACAACCCCAATCTGCTGATCAACGGCAACTGCCTGGGTTCTGATGCCGTGATCTTCGACCTGGAGGACGCTGTGGCTCCCGACCAGAAGGATGCCGCCCGGATTCTGGTGCGGAACACCATGCGCTATATGGATTTCCGGGGTGTGGAGATGATCGTCCGCATCAACTCCATCGACACCCACTACTGGAAACGGGATCTGGATGAGGTGATGCCCTATAAGCCCTCTCTGATCCTGCTGCCCAAAACCGGCACCCCGGCAGACGCTTTGGCTGCTGACGAATACATGACAGCGCTGGAGCAGAAGCTGGGCTTTGAAAAGAACACTGTGGGCCTGATGCCCCTGATCGAAACGGCCCTGGGTGTGGAGAATTCCTTCGCCATCGCCTCCGCCACCAAGCGGATTCAGGCGCTGTTCCTGGGCGCCGAGGATCTGACCGCCGACCTGCAGTGCAAGCGCACCAAGGAGGGCCGGGAGATTGAGTATGCCCGGACCCGTCTGGTGACGGCGGCTCGTGCCGCCGGTGTGGATGTGTACGACACTCCCTTCACCGATGTGAATGACGATGAAGGCATCGTTAAGGACGCGGAGCTTGCCAAGGCCCTGGGCTTCACCGGCAAGTCCTCCATTTCTCCCCGTCATGTGGAGGTCATCAACCGGGTGTTCACCCCCACCCAGAAGGAAATCGACTATGCCTACGAGGTTATGGATGCCATTGCCGAGGCCAAGGCCCAGGGCAAGGGTGCCATCGCCCTCTATGGCAAGATGGTGGACGCCCCCATCGTCGCCAGGGCACAGCGGACCATTGCCACGGCGGAAGCGCTGGGCATCAGGAGGGATATGGTATGAGTAAGGTAGTCAATTCCATCCGGGAGGCGGTACGCCTTGCCGGTCTGAAGGACGGCATGACCGTATCCTTCCATCATCATCTGAGAAACGGTGACTATGTGCTGAACATGGTCATGGAGGAAATCGCAGCTCTGGGCATCCGGGATCTGTGCGTGAACGCCAGCTCCCTGTTCGATGTCCATCTGCCCCTGACGGAGCATATCCGGAATGGCGTTGTCACGAATCTGATCTCTGACTACATCTCCGGCGGCATCGGCAGAGTGCTGTCCACCGGCATCCTGCCCAATCCCATCCAGTTCCGCACCCACGGCGGACGGCCCTTTGACATTTCCACGGGCAAGACCCCCATCGACGTGGCCTTCATCGCCGCCCCCACCGCTGACCCCATGGGCAACTGCTCCGGCAAATACGGCCCCTCCGCCTGCGGCAGCCTGGGCTACGCCTTTGCAGATGCCATGTACGCCAAAAAGGTCGTGGTCATCACCGACAATCTGGTGCCCTATCCCATGCAGGATTTCTCCATTTCTGAGAACTATGTGGACTATGTGGTTACTGTGGATGCCATCGGCAATCCCAAGGGCATTGTGTCCGGCACCACCAAGATCACCCGTGACCCGGTGGGTCTTGTGATGGCGGCCAACGCGGCCAAGGTCATTCAGGCCTCCGGCCTGCTGAAGGACGGCTTCTCCTTCCAGACCGGCGCCGGCGGCGCGACCCTGGCGGCGGCAAAATTCCTCAAGGACATCATGCTGAAAGAGGGCATCCAGGGCAGCTTCGGCCTGGGCGGCATCACCGGCTATATGGTGGATATGCTCCGCTCCGGCTGCTTCCGGAGCCTGATGGATGTGCAGTGCTTTGATCTGAAGGCGGTGGAATCCATCCGGGAGGACCCCCGGCATCAGGAAATCTCCGCCCTCCAGTACGCCAGCCCCGGCAGCAAGAGCGCGGTGGTGGACAGCCTGGATGTGGTGCTGCTGGGTGCCACGGAGATTGACACGGACTTCAACGTCAACGTCCATACCGACTCCAACGGCTACATCATGGGCGGCTCCGGCGGCCACAGCGATACATCGGCAGGTGCCAAGCTCTCCATGATCATCGCCCCCATGTTCCGGGCCAGACTGCCCATCGTCACTGACCGGGTCAGCTGCATTTCCACCCCGGGCAGGGACATCGATGTGCTGGTGACCCAGGGCGGCATTGCCGTGAATCCGAAGAACGGCGAACTGACCCAGCGGCTGAAAGCAGCCGGTCTGCCCATCGTGGACATTCAGGAGCTGAAGGAAAAGACCGAACGGCTCACCGGCAAGCCTGCCCCCGTCCCCAAGGGCGACCAGGTTGTGGCCCAGGTCATCGGCCGGAACGGCGACCTGCTGGATCAGATCTATAAACCCCTGTAAACAAAACCACCGGCGCGCACCGAAAGGTGGGCGCCGGTATTGCACGCAGGGGAAAAGTCCGCTATAATAAGGACAATACGGATGGGTTTGGAGAGAACATAGTGCCAAACTGTAACTTAGCTACTTTCCCGAACAAATCCAAAATCCCAAGAAAGAAGGCATAGTATGGGCAGAATGGTTTCTCCCCAAAAATCTGATTTTTCCCAGGGGCCGGTGTGGAAATGCATCGTCCGGCAGGCGGTGCCGCTGACGGTGGCCCAGCTTGTTCAGCTCCTTTACAATGTGGTGGACCGGGTTTACCTGGGCCACATGGGGGACGGCAACAGCATGGCCCTCACCGGCGTGGGACTGACCTTTCCGGTGATTACCCTGATCATGGCCTTTACGGCCCTGTTCGGCATGGGCGGCGTGCCATTGTTTTCCATGGCCCGTGGTGCCGGCGACGGGGTTCGGGCAGGCAAAATACTGGGCAATTCCTGCGCCCTGCTCTGGTGCAGCTCCCTGCTTCTGACCGGGGCAGGCTATGCCTTTGCCCGGCCCATTCTGTTCGCCTTTGGCGCAAGCGAAGCATCCTATGTGTACGCCAATGAATACCTGCGCATCTACCTGATTGGTACGGTGTTTTCCATGACTGCCACGGGCCTGAACGGCTACATCAATGCCCAGGGCTTCCCGAAAATCGGTATGCTGTCTATTGTGCTGGGCGCGGTGACAAATATCATGCTGGATCCCCTGTTCATCTTTGCCTTTGACATGGGCGTGGCAGGCGCGGCCCTGGCTACGATTATCAGCCAGGCCCTGTCCGCCGCCTGGGTGCTGCGGTTTCTGTTTGGAAAACAGGCCATTGTTCCCCTGGAGCGGAAAAATATCGGCATCGATCCCAGAATAACAAAGGACATCTTCCGTCTGGGTACTGCCAATTTCATCATGCAGGGAACCAACTGCCTGGTGCAGGTGGCCTGCAACTCCACCCTTCAGCAGTTCGGCGGCGACCTGTATGTGGGTGTGATGACGGTGGTGAACTCCGTCCGGGAGATCTGTATGCTGCCCATCATGGGCATCATCAACGGCTCCCAGCCGGTGATCAGCTTCAACTACGGCGCCAAGCTCTATGACCGGGTCCGCTCGGGCATCCGGTTCAATACCTTCATCGGCTCCGGCTATACCCTCATCGCCTGGCTGCTGATTGTGCTGTTCCCCCAGTTCTGGTTCGGCATTTTCTCTGACGATGCGGCCATGATGGATGCCGGCATCGGAATGCTGAAGCTCTACTTCTTCGGCTTCGTGTTCATGGCCCTCCAGTTTGCCGGACAGTCCACCTTCCAGGCCCTGGGCGACGCAAAGCACGCCATCTTCTTCTCTCTGCTGCGCAAGGCCATCATTGTGGCCCCTCTGACCTTGCTGCTGCCCCGGATGGGCTTCGGCGTGGCAGGCGTGTTCCTTGCCGAGCCTGTGTCCAATGTCATCGGCGGCGCGGCCAGCTATCTGACCATGCGTATGACCATTTACCGCAAACTGGAACAACAGATCAATCATTTCTGAGGAGGAACCCATATGGAAAAGCTGATTCAGACCCCCTGCGGCCCCATTCAGGGCTGCGTCTGTCCCCGGCCCGGTGTCATTGCCTTCAAGGGCATCCGTTACGCCACCGCAGGCCGCTGGGAATATCCGAAGCTGGTCACATCCTGGGAGGGTGTGTACGATGCCACAGCCTACGGCCACTGCTCCTACCAGCCCCGGGCCTTCTATGACGAGGAGCAGAACGAGAAGAAATACTTCTACTACAACGAATTCCGCAAGGGCAGAACCTACACCTACTCCGAGGACTGCCTGTTTCTGAACATCTGGATTCCGGAGGATGCGAAGCCCGATGACCGCCTGCCGGTGCTGGTCTACATCCACGGCGGCGGCTATACCGGCGGCTGCGGCCATGAGCGGCATTTTGAGGACCCGGTTTGGGCACAGCGGGGCATCATCGGCGTGACCATCAACTACCGTCTGGGCCCCATGGGCTTCGCCTGTCTGCCGGAGCTGGCAGAGGAAGCAGGCCATACCGGCAACTACGGCCTCTATGACCAGATTGCCGCCCTTCACTGGGTTCAGGACAACATTGCTTCCTTCGGCGGCGACCCGGAAAAGGTCACCATCATGGGCCAGAGCGCCGGTGCCATGAGCGTCCAGAACCTGTGCCAGTGCGCCCTGACCGACGGTCTGTTCCGGGCGGCAGTCATGTCCAGCGGCGGCGGAGCAGGTACGATGCTGATGGGCTCTGTGGAGAAGGCCTGCGAGTTCTGGAAGCAGGTCATGGCCCTATCCGGCTGTGAAACCCTGGCACAGTTCCGGGCGCTGGAGCCGGAGAAGCTCTTTGAAGTCTGGACGAGGGCCAAGAAGGAAATCAAGGGCGGCGGAATGTCCGGCGTTCCCGTGAAGGACGGGGACTTCGGCGCCAAGGATGCCCCCAAGAAGAACATTCCCTATCTCTCCGGAACCACCAGCCACGATATGATGCCTCCCATCCTGTTCTCCATGACCAAGGCCTGGGGCAAGGGAGAGGCCTTCCCCAACTATGTCTGGTATTTCGACCGGATGCTCCCCGGCGACGATTGCGGCGCCTGGCATTCCAGCGACCTGTGGTACTGGTTCGGCACCCTGGACAACTGCTGGCGGCCCATGGAGTATACCGACCAGAAGCGCAGCGAGCAGATGGTGGGCTACCTCTGCAATTTCGTGAAAACCGGCGATCCCAACGGTCAGAGCCTGCCTAAATGGGAACCCTGCGACGGAAAACGGGTGCTGTGCCTGGGCCAGAATGACCCGGAGATGAAAAAGCCCCCCATGGGCAAAATGCTCGTCACCATGCTGACCAACAAGGCGGTTGGCGAATAAAGGACGAAAAAAGAAACTGTCATTCCGAGCCAGTGCGCGCACTGGCGTGGGAATCCCCTCCGGGTTTTGGAAATCTGGGGGGATTGCCACACCAGTGACATCGGTCACTGGTTCGCAATGACAGTTATTTTTTATGCGCTTATACTAATTCTTGATAGAACGGCCTAGATGCTCAGCGAGGATAAATTGTACCAGAAAAGGCCGACGACGACGGTGGGCTGTCGCCCACCTAGGAGGAGAACGCATTCTGGTGTAATTTAGGCCGGTGAGCGTCAGGCTGTTTTATTAAGAGTTAGTATTACTTACCCGGGCCGGCGGTATCGGCGCCGTCGCCCACCAGGCCAAGCTCCTTTGCCGCGTCCTGACGCATCTTGTACTTCAGGATCTTGCCTGCGGCGTTCATGGGGAAGCTGTCCACGAAGGAGATGTACCTGGGCACCTTGTGCCGGGCCATGCTGGCCTTGATGAAATTGGTCATTTCCTCGGCGGTGACGGAGCCGGGCTCCTTCAGAATGATGCAGGCCATGATCTCCTCGCCGTACCGCTTGTCGGGCACGCCGATGACCTGCACATCCCGGACCATGGGATGGGTGTAGATGAATTCCTCGATCTCCTTGGGGTAGATATTCTCGCCGCCCCGGATGATCATGTCCTTCAGACGGCCGGTGATCCGGAAATTGCCCTCCTCGTCCTTGCAGGCCAGGTCGCCGGAGTGGAGCCAGCCCTCTGCGTCCACCGTGTCCCGGGTGGCCTGGGGCATCTTGTAGTAGCCCTTCATGGTGTTGTAGCCACGGGAGCAGAACTCGCCGTTGACACCGGGGCCTACCTCCTCGCCGGTTTCGGGGTCGATGATCTTGCATTCAATGTGGGGGAAGGCGTAGCCCACGGTATCGGTGCGGACCTCCAGAGAATCGGTCCAGGCGGACATGGTGGAGCCGGGGGAGGATTCGGTCTGACCGTAGACGGACACGATGCCACGCATATTCATCTCGTCGGGACGGGCCGCCCGGCGCATCAGCTCCGGAGGGCAGCCGGCACCGGCCATGATGCCGGTTCTCATATAGGAGAAATCGGTTTTCCGGTAGTCCGGGTGGTTGAACATGGCGATGAACATGGTGGGAACGCCGTTGAAGGCGGTGATCCGCTCCTGATTGATGCAGGCGAGGCTTGATTTTGCCGAGAAATAGGGCAGGGGACACAGCGTCGCGCCGTGGGTCATGGAGGAGGTCATGGAAAGCACCATGCCGAAGCAGTGGAACATGGGAACCTGGATCATCATCCGGTCGGCGGTGGACAGGCCCATCCGGTCGCCGATGCACTTGCCGTTGTTGACCACATTGTAGTGGGTCAGCATAACGCCCTTGGGGAAGCCGGTGGTGCCGGAGGTGTACTGCATATTGCACACGTCGTCGGGCTGAACGGCGGCGGCCAGGCGGCGGACCTCCTCGATGCTGACCATCTCGGAACGGGCCATGGCTTCGTCAAAGGTCAGACAGCCGGGCTGCCTGAAGTCCACGGTGATCACATTGCGCAGGAAGGGCAGACGCTTGCAGTGCAGGGGAGCTCCTGCCTTGTTCTTCGCGATCTCGGGGCAGATCTCATTGATGATGTTCTTATAATTGGAATCCAGGGCGGATTCGATCATCACCAGGGTGTGGGTGTCGGACTGGCGGAGCAGGTATTCCGCCTCGTGGATCTTGTAGGCGGTGTTCACGGTGACGAGAACCGCGCCGATCTTGGTGGTGGCCCAGAAGGTGATGTACCAGGCAGGCACATTGGTGGCCCAGATGGCAACCTTGGAGCCAGCCTTCACGCCCATGGACACCAGGGCACGGGCGAAATTGTCCACATCCTCCCGGAATTCGGAGTAGGTCCGGGTATAATCCAGGGTGGTGTACTTGAAGGCGTACTGGTCGGGGAATTCCTCCACCATCCGGTCCAGGACCTGGGGGAAGGTCAGGTCGATCAGATCATACTTCTTCCACACATACTGGCCGGAGCCGTCGTGGTTGTAGTACAGGGACTTTTTTCGGGTCCGGGGATTGTTGAAACGGCTCATGTAGTTGACGAAATGGGGGAAGATGATCTCCCGGTCGGGCAGATCCTCCATCCACTCGGGCTTCCATTCAAGGGAGATAAAGCCGTCATAGTTGATGGAGGACAGGGCACCCATCATTTCCTCCACAGGCAGGTTGCCTTCGCCGATGAGGTTGTAGGTGTGGGCATCGTCAGAGTCCCGGAGGTGGACATGGCGGACGTAGGTACCCAGATTTTTGATGGTGGTGTCGGCGCTTTCGCCGAAGTCCCGGTAGGGGTGGTGCATATCCCACAGGGCTCCCAGATAATCGCTGGCGTAGCTTTCCAGGGTGGAGCGCAGGTAGGCGGTGTCGGCGAAAATGCCGCTGGTCTTGATCAGCAGGCAGACCCCCAGCTCCTCAGCCCGGGGCAGCAGGAGATCCAGATTCTCCCGGAACTGGGCCAGGGCTGCTTCGTCCCCGCGGGAGACCCAGAATACCACGTAGGGGATTCTGGCATCGGCGGCGACCAGGAGCATATCCAGCACCACCTGGGCATTGGAGGTATTTTCCGACAGATCCATGGAGGTATCCAGGCAGGGGATCTTCAGCTTCAGATCCCGCATTTGCCGCAGGGTGGCGGCCATGGAATGGCGGTGGAAGGGGCCGCCCTTGCCGGTGAGATGGGGGAATTTGAACAGATTATAGACCTCGATGCCGGTGAACTTCATGTCAAGAGCCGCGGTGAGCAGCTCCTCCCAGCTCAGGTCGCCCCAGCCGCGGGTGGAAAAGGAGAGATTCATACGGTTTCCTCCTCATAAACGATTTTGTTCAGCGCGTTGATGTAAGCGTGGATGCTGGCTCCCACGATGTCCGTGGAGATGCCCCGGCCGGAATAGACCTTGCCGTGATCCCGGAGCTTTACCACGGTCTGGCCCATGGCCTCCCGGCCCTCGGTGACGGCCTGGATCTGGAAATCGTCCAGCTCATAGTGGCGGCCGGTGATCTGCTCCACGGCAAGGAAGGCCGCGTCGATGGGGCCGTCGCCGATGGATACGCCCTCCAGGGGCTTGTCGTGGAAGGTCAGCTTCAGGTGAGCGGTGGCGGAGATGGTGTTGCCGGAGTTGACCACATACCGCTCCAGCACATAAGCCGGAGGCACCTGCATGGCGGCGGAGGCCACGATGGCATCCAGCTCCTTGGCACTGACCCGGTCCTTCTTTTTGGCGATGGCCTGGAAAGCCTCGAATACCTTCACTCCGTCCTCCTCGGACAGGTCATAGCCCAGCTTGGCGGCGGCGGTCATGACAGCGGACAGATCGTCATGGCTGGTCAGGTACACAGAGCCGTCGTCATCGGCAACGCCGTGGTCGAAGGGGGAGTTCTTGCTTCTGCCGGTCTGGCACATCCAGGCAACCTGGTCGGCGATGCGCTTCATCTGGGTGGTCAGCACGGAGCAGCGAACGCCGTACACATCGCCCTTGGCACAGAGAACCTTTGCCATGTTGGGCAGGGAGGCTACATTCAGCCGGTAGGTGGCGGCCTTGATTTCCCTTGCGCCGTAGCGGACGCCGGCGATGGTGCAGGAATCGGCCATGGACAGCTCGTCGGAGCAGGAGATGCCCAGAGTGACGCTCTTCAGCTCCGGCACATTCTCATACAGAGCCCGGAGGAAGGAAGTGAATTCGTTGGGAAGCATGGCACCGGCGGTGTCGCAGACGGTGACGGTGGCGGCACCGGCGGCAATGGCGGTGCGGACGGCCTCATAGAGGAAGGCGGTATCAGAACGGGTGGCGTCGTCGGCGATGAACTCCACATCAGCGCAGTACTCCCGGCACTGGGCAATGGTCTGACGGATGGACAGGAGCATGGCCTCGGGCTTTTTGTGGAACAGGTATTCCATCTGAACCGGGCTTACCGGGGCGCAGACCTGGAGCCGGGGATGCTTTGCTTCCTTCAGGGCGTTCCAGGTAGCCAGGACGCTGTCCGGATTCAGGGCCACGGGGACGGCGACAACGCTCTGTTTCACAGCGGCGGCCACGGACTTGATCCGCAGAGCATCGATTTTGGGCTGGACGATGGGCTCCAGCTCAATGACGGAAACCGCCAGCTTATCCAGCAGCTTGCTCAGTTCGATCTTTTCCTTAAAGGACAGCTGAATATTGGGTCCTGTCTGCTTCATGGTTACATCGCTGATTCGGATCTCGTTCATAGTCGGGAATCTCCTTTTCCATAAATGGGAATACAAAACAAAAGTCCCTGAGGCCGGTTTCCCGACCTCAGGGACGAATCAAACAATTCGCGGTACCACCCTGATTACCCCTGCCTTATATTATAGTAAGGCAAAGATCCCTTCAGGCTCCAACAAGCCCTATCCCGTAACGGGGGAAACCGGGCTCCATTACTGAGCTTGCGCCGTTCACAGAACCGACTCGGGAACCAGACTGCTCAGGATATCCGCACCGGCTCACACCAACCGCCGGCTCTCTGGAGCTTCCATCGGGAGCAAATTTTCCGTCTTAGTCTTTGTCGTATTGTATTCCTGTATTTGGTGTCATTTAACCACAAAAGAACTTGTTTGTCAATCCCGGCGAAAAGTATAATTTTCTTATCAGAGCCGATTAAAAATTTGTCCATTTTACAACCCGTACTTTGGAGGAAAATCATTTGACTTTTCCGGAAACACATGGTAAATTATTGTCAATATTTCAAAAGGCAATGACGAAGACGGTTCGGCAGAACGTACTTGCAGAGAGCCAGCGGTTGGTGGAAGCTGGCAGACGGTCGCCATGGAACCCATCACTTCCGAGCCGAAGGGCCGAATGCGTTCGCTTCAGGTTCTTCCGTCTGCCCGCGTTAAGGGATAGGACTTGTTGGAGTCTGAAGGTGACGGCTTTTGTGCCGTAATTTGAGTGGTACCGCGGGTATGTTTTTACTCGTCTCAAGAAATTGCTTCTTGAGGCGATTTTTTATTTTCTTTTGAAAGGATTGACCGTTATGACCAACCAGAACTCTGCCACACAATTGATGACTGTCGCGACCCGAATTAAGAATATGCGGGAAATTCTGGGCTACAGTACCCAGAAGATGGCCGAGCTGACGGGCTTTGATGAGGAGCAGTACCGGATGTATGAGTCCGGCAACGCGGATCTTCCCTTTACCTTTATGCACAACTGCGCCAAGGTCTTTGGCGTTGAGATTACCGTTCTGCTGGAGGGCCGCAGCGCCAAGCTGTCCGGCTACACCGTTACCCGGAAGGGCAAGGGTCTGGTTACCGCCAGCGAGGATGGCATCACCATCCAGGACATGGCTCCCATGTTCCGCAAGAAGCTGTCCACCCCCTATTGGGTCACTTATCAGTATTCCGCCGACCTCCAGGATAAGCCCATCCACACCACCACCCACGCCGGTCAGGAGTTCAACCTGGTCATCAAGGGTGCCATGCGCATCCGCATCGGCGACCACGAGGAGGTTCTGAGAGAGGGCGACAGCATCTACTACAAGTCCTCCACCCCCCACGGCATGATCGCCATTGACGGCGCTGACTGTGTGTTCCTGTCCATGATCATGGTCAGCGAAACCACCGACCAGAAGCTCTACATCGGCCAGAGCAAGAAGTCCGACCCCAATCAGAAGCTGCTGTGCGACAAGTTTGTACACTGCCAGGAGGATGAACGGGGTGCCCTGGAGTCCATCAGCTTCGAGGACGCCGATGTTTACAACTTTGCCTTTGACACTGTGGATGAAATCGCCCGGCGTTCTCCCGATAAGCTGGCCATGATCCACATCGCCAACGATATGACCGAGCGCCGGTTCACCTTCAAGGACATCAAGGATGCTTCCTCCCAGAGTGCCAACTACTTCAAGAGTCTGGGAATCAAGCGGGGCGACCGGGTCATGCTGGTGCTCAAGCGCCATTACCAGTTCTGGTTCTCCATCCTGGGTCTGCACAAGCTGGGCGCCATCGCCATCCCTGCCACCAATCAGCTGTTGGCCCATGACTTTGAGTACCGGTTCACCGCCGCCGATGTCAGCGCGGTGGTCTGCACCGCCGACGGCGATACCGCCCACCAGATCGAGCTGGCGGAGGCCAACACCGGCATGAGCCTTACCAAGATCATGGCAGGCGGCAAGCGTGAGGGCTGGCACGATTATGATTCTGAGTACCCCCTGTTCAGCCGCCGGTATCTCCGGGAGGAGGGCGCGCCCTGCGGCTCCGACCCCATGCTGATGCTCTTCACCTCCGGCACCACCGGCTATCCCAAGATGGCCATGCACAGCTACAAGTACGCCCTGGGCCATTACGTCACCGCCAAATACTGGCACCTGTGCGAGAAGGACGGCCTGCACTTCACCATCTCCGAAACCGGCTGGGGCAAGGCCCTGTGGGGCAAGCTCTACGGCCAGTGGCTCTGCGAGGGCGCTGTGTTCGTCTACGACTTTGACCGGTTCGACGCGGAGAAGATCCTGCCCATGTTCGCAAAGTACAACATCACCACCTTCTGCGCCCCTCCCACCATGTACCGGATGCTGATCAAGAAGGATCTGAGCAACTACGACCTGTCCTCCATCCACCACGCCACCACCGCCGGCGAGGCTCTGAACCCCGAGGTGTTCTATCAGTTCGAGAAGTCCACGGGCCTGCGGATTGCAGAGGGCTTCGGCCAGACCGAGATGACCCTGGGCATCGCCAACCTGGTTGGCACCCAGCTCAAGCCCGGCGCTATGGGCAAGCCTGTGCCCAGCTACGGCATCGACCTGGTGGACCCGGACGGCAAGCCTGTGGCCGACGGCATCAACGGCGAAATCGTCATCCGTACCGAGCCCAAGCCCACCTGCGGCGTATTCCTGGGCTACTACCGGAACCAGGAGGCCACGGACGCTGCCTGGCACGATGGCATGTACCACACCGGCGATATCGCCTGGCGTGATGAGGACGGCTACTACTGGTATGTGGGCCGTGCCGACGATGTGATCAAGTCCTCCGGCTACCGGATTGGACCCTTCGAGATCGAGTCTACCATCATGGAACTGCCCTACGTTCTGGAATGCGGTGTCTGCGCTGCCCCCGACGAGGTCAGAGGCCAGGTGGTCAAGGCCTGCATCGTGCTGATTCCCGGCGTGGAGGGCACGGAGGAGCTGAAGAAGGAGATCCAGAACTACGTCAAGCAGCACACCGCTCCCTACAAGTACCCCAGAATCGTGGAGTTCCGCACCGAACTGCCCAAGACCATCAGCGGAAAGATCATGCGCAATCGGTTGTGATCGCCGCCATTTGGACACAATGCACTAGATTTGCGGATGTCCCTCATATAACTTGACAAACAGAATCCAAAGTGATATGATTTCTATCAAATTAGGAAAAGCGACGATGGAGAGAGCATTCTGAGCCCACAGCATCAGAGAGCTGGCGGCCGGTGCAAGCCAGTGCTGTGCAGAACGCTGTCGCTCCGGAGCTGGAGAGAAGAGGGCCTGTTCCCGGGCCGGTAGAACTCTCCCGCATAAGCACCGCGTCAGTGTGCGGACCTCTGTGGAGAGGTTCAAAAGCGGTATCTGCCGCAAGGCAGATGCAACTTGAGTGGTACCGCGGGTTGTCATGCAGCTCGTCTCAGGAAATCATTTCTTGGGACGGGCTGTTTTGCTTTTCCCGAAACCCAGAGGAGAGAACAATGATGAACGAACAGAAAATGACAGGCATGACCTACAAAATAAGGGAAATGGCCGAGCGTATCCGGGAACTTCGGGAGATCAGCGGCCTGACCGTGGAGCAGATGGCAAAGCGCACCGGCACCACCGTGGAGGAGTACATCCAGTGCGAGGCAGGCGCCCGGGATCTGAACATCGCCTTCCTGTACCGCTGCGCCCTGAGCTTCCAGGTGGATATGTCCGACTTGATCGAAGGCCACAGCGCAAAGCTCCGCTCCTACGCCCTGACCCGGGCCGGTGAGGGTATGCGCATCGAGGAGGCACACCACATGGTGGGATTCAACCTGGCCTCCGGCTTCCGCAACCGCATCGCCCTGCCCCTTTACATGGAGCTTGCCTACCGGGAGGGTGCCGAGCATGAGGATATCGAGCTGACCACCCATGAGGGCCAGGAGTGCGACATCATCCTCCGGGGCCATATGAAGCTCCAGATCGGCTCCCACAGTGAGATTCTCCACCCCGGCGACTGCATCTACTACGATTCCTCCGTCCCCCACGGCATGATCGCTGTGGACGGCGAGGACTGCGCCTTCTACGCCTTCCTGGTGAACTCTCCTGCCCATGTGATGGAGGCCGCCGCCGCCAAGGTTCCCGTCCAGCCCGGCAAGGCCATGCTGGCGGACACCGAGGAGCGTATCTACAAGCGCTTCATTACCCCCACCGAGGACGAAACCGGCAAGATCACCGGCATCTCCTTCCAGAACGAGGAGAAGTTCAACTTCGCCTTTGACATCATCGACGCCCTGGGCCGGGAAAAGCCCGACCGCCGTGCCATGCTCCACGTTTCCGAGGACGGCACCGAGCGCACCTTCACCTTCCAGGACTTCAAGAAGGAGTCCGCCCGGGCTGCCAACTACTTCAAGGCCATGGGCATCAAGCGCGGCGACCGGGTGATGCTGGTGCTGAAGCGGCACTATCAGTTCTGGTTCGCCGTTCTGGGTCTGCACAAGCTGGGCGCTGTGGCCATTCCTGCCACCAACCAGCTGCTTGCCAAGGACTTCGCCTACCGGTTCCAGGCAGCCAATGTGAAGGCCATCCTCTGCACCGGCGACGGTGAGACTGCCGCCGCGGTGGACCAGGCTGCCGAACAGTGCCCGGGTCTGGCCTACAAGATTATGGTCAATGGCACCCGGGAGGGCTGGCATGACTTCAACGAGGAATACGTCATGTATTCCAGCCATTTCGCCAGAGCGGAGGACGCCCCCTGCGGCTCCGACCCCATGCTCATGTTCTTCACCTCCGGAACCTCCGGCTATCCCAAGCTGGCAGCCCACAATTATAAATATCCTCTGGGCCACTTCATCACCGCCAAATACTGGCACCGGGTGAACCCCGACGGCCTGCACCTGACCATCTCCGACACCGGCTGGGCAAAGTCTATGTGGGGCAAGCTCTACGGCCAGTGGCTCTGCGAGGCAGGCCTGTTCGTCTACGACTTCGACCGGTTCGACGCGGAGAAGATCCTGCCCATGTTCGCAAAGCACCACATCACCACCTTCTGCGCGCCTCCCACCATGTACCGGATGCTGATCAAGCAGGATCTGAGCCGGTTCGACCTTTCTTCCATCGAGCACGCCACCATTGCCGGCGAGGCCATGAACCCCGAGGTGTTCCGCCAGTTCCAGCGTGCCACCGGCCTGGAGATCATGGAGGGCTTCGGCCAGTCCGAGTCCACCGTCATCATTGCCAACCTGGCTGGTGACAGCATCAAGGTTGGCTCAATGGGCAAGCCCGTGCCGCTGTACGATGTGAAGCTGCTCAGCGCAGAGGGCCAGATCGTGGGCACCGGTGAAACCGGCGAAATCTGCATCAACATCGAAAAGGGCCTGCCCTGCGGTCTGTGCTACGCCTACGAGGGAAGCCCCGAGGCCACCGAGGCTACCTGGCGCGACGGCTGGTATCACACCGGCGACCTGGCCTGGCGTGATGAGGACGGCTTCTACTGGTATGTGGGCCGTGCAGACGACGTGATCAAGTCCTCCGGCTACCGGATCGGACCCTTCGAGATCGAGAACGTTATCATGGAGCTGCCCTATGTTCTGGAGTGCGGCGTTTCCGCTGCTCCCGACGAGGTCAGAGGTCAGGTGGTCAAGGCCAGCATCGTGCTGGTGAAGGGCACCGAGGGCAATGACGAGCTGAAAAAGAAGATTCAGAACTACGTCAAGAGCCGCACCGCTCCCTACAAGTATCCCAGAATCGTGGAATTCAAGGAATCCCTGCCCAAGACCACCTCCGGCAAGATCATCCGCAAGAAACTGTAATTTTTCTGTGTCATTGCGAGGAGCGCAGCGACGTGGCAATCCCCCCGGAACACAGGAGATTGCCACACCAGTGTGCGCACTGGTTCGCAATGACAGTGGAGTAATGAATATGGAACACAAAAGACTCACCCTGTTTGCAGGACATTACGGCAGCGGCAAGACCAACATCGCCGTGAATTACGCTCTGGCATTGGCAGGGGAGGGGAAGAAGGTCTGCATCGCCGACCTGGACATCGTCAATCCCTACTTCCGCACCGCTGACAGCCGGGCCGAGCTCACCGCAGCCGGGATTGACCTGATCTCTCCCCAGTATGCCAACACCAACGTGGATCTGCCTGCCCTGCCTGCCGAAAGCTACCGGCTGGTTCAGGACAAATCCGCTTTCGGCATCATGGACATCGGCGGCGACGACCGGGGCGCCTACGCCCTGGGCCGGTTCAAGCCCTATATCCTGGAAGAGAACAATTACCGCATGGCCTTTGTGGCAAACTGCTACCGCCCTCTGACCAGAACCCCGGAGGACGCGCTGGAGATCATGGGTGAAATCGAAGCCGCCTGCGGCATAAAATTTACCTGCATCGTCAACAACTCCAACCTTTGTGACGAAACCACCCCCGATACGCTCCTCGCTTCTCTGGAGTTCATCCGGAAGCTCAGCCAGCTGTCCGGTCTGCCGGTGTGGATGCACACGGCTACCCAGGCGGTGGCGGCAGAGCTGCCGGAGCTGGACGAGCCTGTGATGGCAATGAAGCTCCAGGAAAAATACTTTGACTTACCTACACAGAAGTCGGGAAACCGGCCTATGTGGGCATAAAATAGGAGGAATCTCTTATGGCAAAAATCACATTCAACACCGATCTGTGCAAGGGCTGCGGCCTGTGCGTCAGCGCCTGCCCCAAGGGCATTCTGGCTCTGGACACCAATCAGATCAACAAGAAAGGCTATTCACCTGCTGTGATGACCGATCAGGAAAAGTGCATCGCCTGTGCCTTCTGCGCAACCATGTGCCCTGACTGCATCATCACCGTGGAAAAGTAAGGAGGCGCGCTATGGCAGAGAAAGTTTTGATGAAGGGCAACGAGGCCATCGCAGAGGCTGCGATCCGTGCCGGCTGCCGCCATTATTTCGGTTATCCCATCACCCCCCAGACGGAAATCGCTGCCTACATGGCAAAGAAGATGCCCAAGATCGGCGGCGTGTTCCTCCAGGCGGAAAGTGAGATTGCATCCATCAACATGGTCTACGGCGCTGCCGCCACCGGTATGCGTGTCATGACCTCCTCCTCCTCCCCCGGAATCTCCCTGAAGACCGAGGGTCTGAGCTACATCGCAGGTTCTGATGTTCCCGCACTGGTGGTCAACGTTCAGCGCGGC
The DNA here is from genome assembly GCA_017506735.1 of Oscillospiraceae bacterium. Taxonomy (GTDB): domain Bacteria; phylum Bacillota; class Clostridia; order Oscillospirales; family Oscillospiraceae; genus Faecousia. The sequence continues at coordinate 34,682 of JAFVMW010000072.1, forward strand.
GGCCCCGGCCTGGGCGGCATCCAGCCTTCCCAGTCCGACTACTTCCAGGCCACCAAGGGCGGCGGTCACGGTGACTACCGGATGATCGTCCTGGCTCCTGCCTCCGTCCAGGAGATGGCTTCCCTGACCATCAAGGGCTTCAACCTGGCGGACAAGTACCGCATGACCTCCATGATCCTGGCAGACGGCACCATCGGTCAGATGATGGAGCCCATCTCCTTCGAGGATGCCGAGATCGAGACTTATGAAAAGCCCTGGGCTCTCACCGGTCACGGAAATGCGCGCAAGCACAACATCGTCAACTCTCTGTACCTCCAGCCCGACGCTCTGGAGCGCACCAATTTCGAGCGCTACGAGAAGTACGCCGCCATCGAAGAGAACGAGCCCATGTGGGAGGAGTACATGATGGAGGATGCGGAAATCTGTGTTGTGGCCTTCGGCATTGCCTCCCGTGTGGCAAAGAATGCCGTTGTGGCTGCCCGGGCTGAGGGCATTAAGGTCGGCCTGATCCGTCCCATCACCCTGTGGCCCTTCCCCACCAAGGCCCTGCGCAAGGCTGCTGACCAGTGCAAGCGCTTCATTTCCGTGGAGCTGAACATGGGTCAGATGATTGAAGATGTCCGTCTGGCCACCGAGTGCAAGCGCCCCGTGTCCCTGTGCCACCGGGCAGGCGGCATGATCCCCAGCCCCGAGCAGGTGCTGGAGTCCATCCGCAAGGCTCAGAAAGGAGAGTAAACCATGGCTGTTGTTTTTGAAAAACCCAAGGCACTGACTGATGTGCCTCTGCATTACTGCCCCGGCTGCCCCCACGGCATCATCCACCGTCTGGTGGCCGAAGCCATTGACGAGCTGGGCATCGAGGGCCAGACCATCGGCGTGGCTCCTGTTGGCTGTGCTGTTATGGCATACGATTACTTCGCCTGCGATATGATCGAGGCCCCCCACGGCAGAGCCCCTGCCGTTGCCACCGGCATCAAGCGCTGCCGTCCCGAGAACGTGGTATTCACCTACCAGGGCGACGGCGACCTGGCCTCCATCGGTATGGCCGAGACCGTCCATTCCGCAGCCAGAAACGAGAACATCACCGTCATCTTCGTCAACAATGCCATCTACGGCATGACCGGCGGTCAGATGGCTCCCACCAGCCTGCCTGGTCAGGTCACTCAGACCTCTCCCTACGGCCGTGACGTGAAGCACTGCGGCTGGCCCATCAGGGTCAGCGAGATGCTGTCCACCCTGGAGGGCCCCGAGTTCATCGCCCGTGTGGCTGTGAACAACGTGAAGAACGTGAAGAACGCCAAGAAGGCCATCAAGAAGGCCTTTGAGAACCAGATCCAGGGCAAGGGCTTCAGCCTGGTTGAGGTTGTTTCTGCCTGTCCCACCAACTGGGGCATGACTCCCCAGAAGGCTCTGGAGTGGGTGGAGAGCGATATGCTGCCCTACTACCCCATCGGCGTTTACAAGGACCGCTCTGCCGCAAAGGAGGAAAAGTGATATGAAAACCACTCAGATTCTGATTGCAGGCTTCGGCGGACAGGGTGTTCTGTTTGCCGGCAAGTTCCTGGCATACAAGGCCATGAACGAGAATAAGAACCTGTCCTGGCTGCCCTCCTACGGCCCCGAGATGCGCGGCGGCACCGCGAACTGCTCCGTGGTCATCTCCGATATGCCCGTCGGTTCTCCCATCATCACCACCCCCGATGTGCTGATTGCCATGAACCTGCCCAGTCTGACCAAGTTTGTGGACACCGTGGCCCCCGGCGGCAAGATCATCATCGATTCCACCCTGATTGATGCAAAGGTGGAGCGTACCGATGTGGAAGTGTTCTACATCCCTGCCACCCAGATGGCAAAGGACGCAGGCTTTGCAACCCTGTCCAACATGATCCTGCTGGGCAAGGCCATGGCCGCCTGTGATGCCGTTTCCTTCGACAATCTGAAGGAGACCTTTGAGACCTTCATCCCTGCCAAGAAGGCAGGCCTGATCGACATGAACTGCCAGGCTCTGAAGCTGGGCTACGACTTTACCTGATCGAAAGGAAGGATCACTATGCTGGATATCAAGATTACCAGAACCACTGAGCCCAAGGCAAAGCCTGCGGCCGGTCAGAAGCTGGGTTTCGGCAAGATTTTCACCGACCACATGTTCGTCATGAACTACACCGAGGGCAAGGGCTGGCATGACGCCCGGATCGAGCCCTTCCACAACATTTCCCTGTCTCCTGCCGCCATGGTCTACCACTACGGCCAGGAGATGTTCGAGGGCCTGAAGGCATACCGCAACCCTGAAAACGGTGAAGTGTTCCTGTTCCGCCCCGACATGAACGCCAAGCGCACCAACGATACCAACGACCGTCTGGTCATTCCCCAGCTGCCTGTGGAGGACTTTGTCCAGGCTGTTTCCGCCGTCGTCGATGTGGACCGTGACTGGATCCCCACCGAGCCCGGCACCTCCCTGTATATCCGTCCCTTCATCATCGCCACCGATGAGTTCCTGGGCGTTGCTCCCTCCAAGACCTACCTGTTCATGGTCATCCTGTCCCCCTCTGGCGCTTACTACGAGTCCGGTCTGGCTCCCGTGGGCATCTGGATCGAGGATGAGTATGTCCGCGCGGTTCGCGGCGGCATGGGCTTTGCCAAGACCGGCGGCAACTACGCCGCTTCTCTGATTGCCCAGCAGAAGGCCCATGACGCAGGCTACTCCCAGGTTCTGTGGCTGGACGGCGTGGAGCGGAAGTACATTGAAGAGGTTGGCGCAATGAACATCTTCTTCAAGATCGCCGGCAAGGTGGTCACTCCTGCCCTGAACGGCTCCATCCTCCCCGGCATCACCCGTAATTCCGCCATCCAGCTCTGCAAGCAGTGGGGCTACGAGGTGGAGGAGCGGAAGATCTCCGCTGAGGAGCTGGTGGAGGCTCAGAAGAACGGTACTCTGGAGGAGTGCTTCGGCACCGGCACCGCTGCGGTCATCTCTCCCGTTGGCAAGCTGCGCTATGTGGATGAGGTCATGGACATCAACAACGGCGAAATCGGCCCCCTGAGCCAGAAGCTGTACGACACCATCACCGGCATCCAGACCGGCAGAATCGCTGACGAGAACGGCTGGAGAGTCAAGGTAGGTTAATCGTTCCCTGTATAAATGATTTTGGCGGCACTTCGTGAGAAGTGCCGCCTGTTTGTATTTATCGGATGATTCTCCGCCGCATCCAGCGGCTTTCTGTTTTGACGCTGTACTGCAGGGTGTAGCTGGCAGTACCCTTGACCAGTGCCTGACGGATGGCTTCCACCTCTGCGGCGATGGATGCTTCGTCCGCATACCAGCCCAGAAAGGTATTGGCCCGGCCCCAGTAGGGATGATCCTCCCTGTCAACGCTGAACAGGACATAATGGGGGGCGTCTTTGCCGCCGGCCATTTTGCCGGAAGCGGATACGTTGGAGCAGGAAATGACCTTGTTCTCGTGGGGAGAGGTGATCAGAATCGTGCCTGCCGCCCGGGACGGCTCCCTACGTCCTGCGAAGCCGGTGCCCATCAGGTCGTCCAGGGAACAGTCCAGCACCCGGCTCAGGGCCACCAGCTTTTCCGTTTCCGGATACCCGGAACCCTGCTCCCATTTGGATACCGCCTGGCGGCTCACATCCAGCAGCTCTGCCAGCTCCTCCTGGGAGAAATGGCGCTCCTTTCGTAAGGTTCTTAAGTTTTCTGCAAATTCCATATTCGTTACCTCCTTTGCAGGTCTATCATATCCTACAGGAGGGAAGAATACAACCAAGCTGTCTTTGCGATTCCGCAACCTGGGGTTGCATTTTGCGGAAATAAAAAAACGTCCTTGCGAGGCAGCCCCGCAAGGACATGGTGTGCGCTTTATTTCAGCTTCAAAAACCGCTCCGTGGTCTTATGGGCGATCTGCTCGAATTCATCATCCGTCAGCTTCAGATTCAAAAACCGGGGAACCTCCATCTCCGGATCCCACATGGGGTAGTCGGTGCCGTAGGCCATCCGTTCGGCGCCGTAGGCCCGGATATACTTTTCCGCCACGCCCTCGGGCATCAGCATCATGGAGCTGGAGATGTCCATAATCACATTGTCCAGATCGTGGAGCTGCTCATAGGCCTCCTCATACATGGAGTAGCCGCCGAAATGGGCAGCAACGATCTCCAGCTTGGGGAACAGCTTGGTCAGCGTCCGGACCCGGCTGGGGTGGGAGAAGGGGTAACGGGTATCGCCGGTGTGGAGCAGCACGGGGATCTTGCCCTGGATGGCCTCGTAGGCCGGGAACAGCCGGGGGTCGTCAATGTTGAACCGCTGGGAGTCCGGGTGCATCTTGATGCCGTGAAGGCCCTCCGCCATAATCCACTCCGCTTCGTCGGCCACATAGTCCATGGCGGCGTGGAGGGTGCCGAAGCCGATGAACTCGTCATGGATGGCGGACTGCTGCAAAATAAAATTGTTGATCTGCTGAACCCGGTCAGGCTTGATGGACACGGGGAGAATCACGAATTTGGATATGCCGGCGGCCTTGCCCCGCTTGAGCAGCATGGAGGCGGTGCCGTCCATGCCGTCGATGCCCAGATGGTAGAAGTCCTTGACGCTCTCGGTGGCCTTTTTGGCAATGTTTTCGGGATAAATATGGGTATGAAGATCGATGATGTACATGGTTTATCTCGCCTCTTTGTTGAAGTTGCAGTAAATGGGTGCTGCGTTTTTGGTTATTATACTACATTGACCGGGAAATGCAATGGGCTATTGAAGTTTTTTCTCTTTTTGTTGCAATTTCGAAATAAATATGCCATAATAACCCGGATAAAGAACGATGGAAAGGAGATCGGGATGGACAAATACCAGCTTTTGGAGCGGTGCTACGGCTACCGCCAGTTCCGTCCGGGCCAGGAGCAGCTCATTGACGGCGCCCTGTCCGGAAGGGATGTGTTTGGCATCATGCCCACCGGCGGCGGCAAAAGCGTGTGCTATCAGCTTCCGGCCCTGATGCTGCCGGGGATCACCCTGGTGGTGTCGCCCCTGATCTCTCTGATGCGGGATCAGGTCATGGCCCTGAAGGCCATGGGCATCCCGGCAGCCTATATCAACAGCACCCTGAGTGCCGAGCAGATGCGTGCTGTGTACCGGAATCTGCTCGCCCGGCGATATAAGATCGTGTATGTGGCCCCGGAGCGGCTGGACTACGGCGGCTTTTCCGGTGTGGTCAGTCAGCTGGATGTGTCCTTCATCGCGGTGGACGAGGCCCACTGCATCTCCCAGTGGGGGCAGGATTTCCGGCCCAGCTATCTGCGGATCACGGATTTCATCCAGAGCCTGCCCAGAAGGCCGGTGGTGGGTGCCTTTACGGCCACAGCCACTGCCCAGGTCCGGGAGGACATTGTCCGGCTGCTGGGCTTGCAGGAGCCGGTACAGATCACCACAGGCTTTGACCGGCCCAACCTCTATTTTGATGTACTCCAACCCACGGACAAGGACGGAGAACTGCTCCGGCTTCTGGAGGGACGGAAGAACAAATGCGGCATCGTCTACTGCGCCACCCGGAAAAATGTGGAGAAGGTTTGCGAGCTGCTGCTGGACAACGGCTACGCCGCCACCCGGTATCACGCAGGTCTGGACGAGCAGGAGCGCACCGAAAACCAGGAGGATTTCCTCTACGACCGGAAAACCGTCATGGTGGCCACCAACGCCTTCGGAATGGGCATCGACAAAAGTAACGTCAGCTATGTGATTCACTATAATATGCCAAAAAGCCTGGAAGCCTATTACCAGGAAGCAGGCCGTGCGGGCCGGGACGGCGCGGCGGCGGAATGCGTTCTGCTCTTCGGAGAAAAGGACGTACATACCGCGAAATTTCTCATCAACAATGCCTCGGAAAACGACGAGCTGACCCCGGAGCAGCGTGAGCTGGTGAGAGAACAGGATCTGGTGCGTTTGGGCCATATGGTGGCCTACTGCCGGAGCAAGGAATGCCTCCGGGGCTGCATCCTGGAATACTTCGGCCAGGAGCATCCCGAAACCTGCGGCGCCTGCGGCACCTGCGACAAGGAGTATGTGCCTACGGACATTACCCGGCAGGCTCAGATGGTGCTGTCCTGCGTCCGCCGGGTCCGGGACAAGCTGGGCGTCTGTGTGGGCGTGACGATGCTTGCCAAGACCCTCCAGGGCAGCAAGGAGAAGGCGATTCTGGAAAAGGGCCTCCATGAGCTCAGCACCTACGGCCTGCTGTCGGAAATGGGCCGGAGCCGGATCCGGGAGATCATCCTGCATCTGGAACAGCAGGGCTATCTGCATACGGACACGGAGTATGACACTCTGGAGCTGACCCGGAAGGCCGGGGAGGTGCTGTTCCGGGGAGAGAATGTGACCATGCTGGTCCGGAAGGAGGAGCCTCTGGTTTCCGCACCGAAGAAAAAGACGGTTTCGGACGGGGATCTTACCGGGCCTGCGGCAGAGCTATACGAGGAGCTTCGCATCCTCCGGGCAGAAATCGCCCGGGAAGAGGGCGTGCCTGCCTACGTGGTGTTCTCCAACGCCACTCTGGTGGACATGGCCCGGAAAATGCCGAAAAATACCACAGAATTCCGCCGGGTCTCCGGCGTGGGCGAGATGAAGGCCCAGTGGTACAGCGCAAGGTTCCTGAAGGTGCTTCGCCAGTTCCGGAAGGAACACTGAGAAAGAGAGGAAGCCATGGAAAAAGTATTTGCGGTGGGCAGGATCATTGCGCCCATCTTTCTGGCGGTTATGATGGGTCTGCTGGCCAGAAAAAAGAATCTGCTGAAGCCGGAGGAGGTCAAGGGCCTCCAGCAGTTCGCCGTGAAATTCGGCCTGCCCTGCGTGGTGTTCAACGCCTGCCTGACGGCACAGATCAATTCCTCAGCTCTGGCCAGCATGATGCTGGGCGCGGCTCCTGTGGCCGTTGCCGCTGTCTGGGCCTTCCGGGCCAGGCAGGGGAGATGGCAGTATCACAATCTGCCCCAGCTCTTTGCCGCCCATGAAACCGGTATGCTGGGCATTCCTCTGACCATCACCCTGTTCGGCGCGGCGGAAAGCTACCGGATGGGCGTGCTGGATCTGGCCCAGGCGGTGGTGGCATTCCCGGTCATCGCCATTCTGACCTCCAACACCGGCAAGGCCCCCGGACTGGGTGCCATTGTGAAAAGCGTGCTGACCTCTCCGCTGATGATTATGAGCGCACTGGGTCTGGCACTGAATTTCTCCGGTGCCGCAGCCTGGATGAATGAGGTCGGCTTCGGCCCGGTGATCACCGAGGCCACCGGCTTCCTGGCCCAGCCCGTCAGCGCTCTGATGCTGTTCTCCGTGGGCTATAACTTCTCCATGGACAGCCGGTTCCGCCGGGATATTCTGGAAATCTGCGGCGTTTTCCTGGGGTGGTTTACCGTAACTGGCTTGATCGCCCAGGGCATCCTGTGTCTGATCCCCGGGGTGGACAGCGTGACCCGGTGGGTGCTGCTGCTCTACGCTCTGCTGCCCGGCAGCTATCTGGCTCCCGGCCTGGGCCGCAGCGAAGCCGATGCCGCGCTGGCCTCCGGTGTCTGCTCGGTGCTGACCGTGGTGACGCTCCTGGCCTTCTGCGTCATGTCTGCCATCATTGCATAACAAAAGGCCGCCGCTTCCCGAGGGAAGCGGCGGATTTACTTATTCCGGTGTGGGTTCTTCGTCAAAGAGGCCTTCCCGGCGGGTACCGTCGGGGGCAATGTAGACACCCTGGCCCTTCCGGGCGTTTTCCTCCCATTGGCCTTCGTAGGTGCCGCCGTCGGGGTACACAGCCTTGCCATAGCCGTGACGTTTGCCGTTGCGGTATTCCCCCTCGTACCAGCCGCCTTTGAGATAGACGGTCTTTCCGAAGCCGTTGCGGTTGCCATTGGCAAACGCGCCTTCGTAGACATCTCCGTCGCCAAAGGTGATCCTTCCTCTGCCGCAGGGCTTGCCGTTCTGAAATTCTCCCACATAGACATGGCCTTTCACCAGATTGATGTGTTCACCGGTGCCATGGCGGAGGTTGTTTTTGTACTGCCCTTTGTAGCGGTGCTTTTCGTTGCTGGATTCTCCCCAGCCCTCCCGGACATCGTTGCGGAACTCGCCTTCATACCGGTCATTGCCCTTGGTGTAGATGCCGTAGCCGTGGCGTTTGCCGTTTTGGTAATAGCCTTCGTATCTTGCGCCGTTGGCCTTGGTGAACACACCCTTGCCGTGTGCCCAACCCCGTTCAAAGGCTCCCTCATAGCGGTCACCGTCGGGCCAGGTCATCACGCCCTGGCCGGAGAGCATACCGTCCTTCACGGAACCCTCGTACCGGACACCATTCCGGAAAACAAGGCTGACCGAACCGGAAAGAAGCCAGTTTCCGTTGGCCCGCACCCTTCTCCGGGGGAGCAGACTGCCCTTCCACCAGAAGCCCCGGTGGGTTTTGCCGTCGGGTTCCCGGTAGGTGCCCCAGCCGGTAATGGTATCTTTCCAGAAATATCCTGTGTATTCCGCGCCGTTGGGCCAGGTGAAGGTGCCTTTCCCGTGGCGTTTTCCGTCCTTCCAGAGTCCGGTGTAGGTTCGCAGATCGCCGTACAGGAATTCTCCACGGCCCCAGAACCTGCCTCTGCGGAATTCTCCACGATAGCTCTGGTGGCAGTGCTTGGGCGTATCCCAGGTTCCCGGGCCCCAGAGATAATCGTCCCGGAAGGTTCCTTCGAATCTGGAGCCATCGGGATAGGTGATGGTACCGGGGCCGTTGGGCAGATCATCCCGATACTCGCCTTCATGGATGTGGCCGTCGGCATAAGTGGTTTTTCCCGGGCCGTTCCGGACATCGTCTGCAAACATTCCCTCGTACCGGTCGCCATTGGGAAAAGTGAACACGCCTCTGCCGCAGCATACATTATCACGCCACCAGCCATCATAGACGGCGCCGTCGGGGTAAGTCAGCTTGCCCTTGCCACTCCGGGCTCCCTGATGAAAGAAACCTGTGAAGGTGCTTCCGTCCGGATTGGTGACGGTGGCGTAGCCGTGACACAGGCCGTCCTGATATTCCCCCTCGTAGCGGCCACCGTTGGGCAGGATGGTGACACCCTTGCCGGAAATCACATCGTTTTCAAACTGCCCTTCATATCGTTTGCCGTCTGGAAATACCTGCACACCCATGCCGTGCCGCAGTCCGTTGCGCCACTGACCGGTGTACACACTGCCGTCCGGGAAGGTGTGGGTGCCCTCACCGGAGGGAAACCGTTCTTTCAGATCCACACAAATCCCTCCTTTTGTTCCAGTATACCATAAGAACAGCTCCTGCGCAATGAAAAGACCGCCGCTTCCCTCGGGAAGCGGCGGCTGTTGCGTTTACGGAAGAAATTACTTCTGAACCAGATGGACAGCGAAGCCGCTGAACTCTTCCTTCAGATAGATGGCGATGGTCTTGCCGTTCTTGACTGCGACGTACTCGTCGTAGTTGAACTCTACGCCCATGGACTCCAGCTGGTAGATGGCGCGCTCCACGGAGTTGGTGCCGATGGCGATGTGGCCCAGCTTGCCCAGCTTGGGATAGTGGTTGCACTCCACGCCGATGCCGGCGAAGTCAGAGGAATTGCCGGGCTTGTAGGGGAAGCCGAACAGAGCGGTGAAGCGCTGTGCGGTAGCGGCAGCCTCTTCACGGGTCTGGCAGTTCATGCCGACATGACGGACCTCGAAGCCCAGCATGGTGTTGACAGCCTCACGGCACAGACGGGTGATCTCGTCCCAGTTCTCGGTCTTGATCAGATCCTCGCCGTTCTTGCCCTTGAACATCCAGGTGCCGCCGCAGGCGGTGATCTGGTTGAAGCCCAGGTACTCGTTGACGTTCTTGGCGTTGATGCCGCCGGTGCACATCCACTTCAGATTCTTGTGGGGGCCTGCGCAGTTCTTCAGGAAGGCAACGCCGCCGTTGGCCTCGGCAGGGAAGAACTTCAGCACTTCCAGACCCATTCTCAGAGCCTGCTCCATCTCGCCCAGAGTGGAGGTGCCGGGGATCATCAGACCGCCCTTGTCGATGACGTACTTGGTCAGCTCGGGGATGAAGCCGGGGGAAACCAGGAAGGTGCAGCCTGCGGCCAGAGCGCGGTCAGCCTGCTCGTCGGTGATGACGGTGCCGGCGCCCAGCAGCATCTCGGGAACCTCGGCGGCGATGGCCTTGATGGCGTCCTCAGCGGCTGCGGTACGGAAGGTGACCTCAGCGGCAGGCAGGCCGCCAGCCACCAGAGCGCGGGCCAGAGGCACAGCCTTGGCGGCGTCGTCAATGGCGATAACGGGGATGATACCGATCTTGGAGATCAGGTCGAGAGTCTTCTGCTGTTCTGCGGTGTACATTGGAATCTCCTCCTCTTAATATGTCCAAAAAATGTGTATGGGTTGCTGACTTTATTATAATACATCATGACGGGATTTCAAGAGGGAATGGTAAATTCGGTCAGTTTTACACAAGGAGAGGGCGATGAAATTGGCAAGTACGACGAAAAAGGGGCCAACCCACTGGGGTTGGCCCTGTGCTTTTTTGGAAAGAAATTACAGCTTGGTGTAGCCGTTGGTGTGGACCATGGCGTCCAGGCCGCGGCCGGCCTTGCAGTAGGGGCACTCGTTGTAGTCGAAGCTCTGGTAGTCGGGCAGATCCACGGGGGAGTAGATGGAGTAGATGGGGATGCCTGCGACTTCGTCCACAGCGCGGTAGATGCCGGCGATACCGACCACATTGCCGCCGTAGTAGCTGGTGCCGCTGATGCCGCGCTTGGCGGTGTAGCCGGTGGAGGCGCTGGCGACCAGGATCAGAACATTCTTGTTGCGGATGTGATGCTTGACATTGTCACGGAAGAACATCTGGCCGCTGGTGTTGTACTCGGGCTCCACCACGCAGATGGTGTTGGGATCGTTGACGGAACGGGCATTGCCGGTCAGGTAATCAGCCAGGAATGCGCCCACCAGTGCCATGCTGTCCATGCACAGGATGGTGTCGATCTTGGTATTGTTATAATGCTTTGCCAGTTCAGCGGCAGCGGCCTTGGCATCAGCCAGCCGAATCTTCTGGTCAGTGATGTCGATGTAGTAGTTGATGTGGCTGTGGTTGGTTGCGAAATGGCCCTTGGCGACCTTCAGAGTGACGTTGCCGCGGCGGAGTTCCTTAGTCTCGAACATGATGTTTACCTCCAGTAATCAAATAAAAAAACGCGTCACCAACCACACCCGGAATCAGGAAACGTCATCCGGGTGGGAAAAACGCTTTTTTTCATTGTACCAAAATGATGGCTTTTTGCAAGAAAAAAACAGCGAAGAGGATTCCAAAGAATTGGCTGTTAATTTGTGGAATTTATACAATCCTATCCGGTTTGTGCTTTTTTAACTTTCCAAAGCCCAAATGGCGGCCTTCAGCCCGTCGATGATCTGCTCCAAGGGCATGGAGGGAACGCCTTCCTTCGCCTGCTGGGGAAGGTACGGTACATGAATGAAGCCAACATGGGTGGCGGTTCCGTCAAAATGACGCAGAAGCCGGTAAAGGGTGTCGTTGCAGACAAAGGCTCCGGCGCTCAGGGACACCTGGCCGGGCAGTCCTGCCTCCCGGATGGCCCGGGCCATGGCGGACACGGGAATTGTGGAGAAAATGCCGTCGGGGCCCTCGGGATCAATGGGTTTTTCCACAGGCTGATTGCCTTCGTTGTCCATAATCCGGGCGTCGCTGAGATTGATGGCGATCCGCTCCGGCGTTACCGCGGCCCGGCCTCCGGCCTGCCCCACGCAGAGAATCACGTCGGCAGGATCTGCCTCCGCGGCGGCAAGGACGGTACGGGCGGCTTTTTCAAAGACCGTGGGAATCTCCAGACGGGTCAGCCGGAAGCCGGAGAGGGCATCGGGCAGGGCCTTGACGGCCTCCCAGGCCGGATTGACGGTTTCGCCCCCGAAGGGATCGAAGCCGGTGATGATCAGATGCTTCATGGATTGGGGCCTCCTTGGGTGCTTTTCTGACAGTGTAGCATATCGGGATGAATTTCGCAAGAAATCTATACAAATCAGACTTCCATTTTTGCCCTGTTGCTTGTATAATATCATCAGAGTTATGGGCTTTGGCCCGATTGAACATGAATGGAGGACAATGATCATGTCTAACGCTGTACTGAAGATGTCTCTGACAGAGAAGCAGGTGCTGGATGCCGGTTTTGCTGCCGTGTTTGGCGGGGAATCGGAGTCCTATTTCTCTGCCCCCGGCAGAACGGAGATTTCCGGCAACCATACCGACCATCAGCGGGGCCGGGTGCTGGCCGCCGCTGTCAATCTGGATACCCGTGCCGCCGTCCGGGTCAACGGCACCGACCGGATCCGCATCCAGTCCAAGGGCTATCCCATGTGCGAGGTCAGCCTCAGCGAGCTGACTCCCGTGGCATCCGAAATCAACTCCACCCCTGCGCTGGTCCGCGGCGTTGCAGCCCGGTTTGCCCAGCTGGGCTGTGAAGTGAAGGGCTTTGATGCCTACTGTGAGTCCACCGTCCTGCCCGGCTCCGGCCTGTCCTCCTCTGCCGCTTACGAGGTTCTGATCGGTACCATCATCAACCACCTGTTCTTTGACGCAAAGGTCAGCCAGCCCGAGGTGGCCATGATCGGCCAGTATGCCGAGAATGTGTTCTTCGGCAAGCCCTGCGGCCTGATGGATCAGACCGCTTCCGCCGTGGGCGGCCTGGTGACCATCGACTTTGCAGATAAGGAAAACCCCGATATCCGCCCTGTGAAGTTTGATTTCTCCTCCACCGGCCATGCCCTGTGCATCATCGACAGCCGTGCTGACCATGCGGATCTGACCGACGAGTACGCCGCCATTCCCGGGGAGCTGAAGGCTCTGTGCGCCCACTTCGGCAAGGAAGTGACCACCGAGATCGACGAAACTGAATTCTACGCCGCCATCCCTGCCCTCCGCCAGAAGGTGGGTGACCGGGCTGTGATGCGTGCCATCCACGAATACAATGAAAACCGCCGGGTGCCGAAGCAGGTCGCCGCTCTGGAGAACGGTGATTTTGAGGCCTTCCTGCGGCTGACCAAGGAGAGCGGCTTCTCCTCCTGGATGTATCTGCAGAACGTCATTCCCGCCGGCTACAAGACCGAGCAGGCCATGGCCATCGCCCTGGCTCTGTGCGAGAAATATCTGGAGGGCAAGGGTGCCTACCGTGTCCACGGCGGCGGCTTTGCCGGTACCGTCCAGGCCTTTGTGCCTTATGAGATTCTGGACGCCTTCCAGGCCGGTATTGATGCGGCTCTGGGTGAAGGTGCCTGCCACATTCTGTCCATCCGTCCTGAGGGCGGCGTTCCCATGGAGGTAGAAGCATGAAAATTGAAACCTATATTGATTCCCTGATCGCATACGCCATGAACACCGGCCTGGCTGAGCCGGAGGATCATGTGTATCTGACCAACCGGATTCTCGATCTGCTGAAGATGGATGACTACACGCCTTCTGACGAGCTGCTGATCGAGGATCTGGAGGAGATCCTGAAGGGCATTCTGGACTATGCCTGCGCCAAGGGCATCTGTGATGACGGCATCACCGCCCGGGATATTTTCGACACCCGGATCATGGGCGCACTGACCCCCATGCCCCGTGAAGTGATCTCCACCTTCCGGGCCCTGTTCGAGGAGAGCCCCGTGAAGGCCACCGACTGGTACTATAACTTCTCCTGCGACACCGACTACATCCGCCGCTACCGCATCGCCAAGGATATGCGCTGGAAGTATGCTTCCGATTACGGCGAGCTGGACATCACCATCAATCTCAGTAAGCCCGAGAAGGATCCCAAGGCCATTGCCGCCGCCAAGAATGCGCCCCAGTCCGCTTACCCCAAGTGCCAGCTGTGTGTGGAGAACGAGGGCTATGCAGGCCGCATGAATCACCCTGCCCGTGCCAACCACCGGATCATCCCCATCGAGGTCTGCGGCGAGAAGTGGTGTTTGCAGTATTCTCCTTATGTATACTATAATGAACACTGCATCGTGTTCAACTCCCTGCACACCCCCATGAAGATCGACAAGTCCGCCTTCCGGAAGCTCCTGAGCTTCGTGGGCGTGTTCCCCCATTACTTTGTGGGCTCCAATGCCGATCTGCCCATCGTGGGCGGCTCCATTCTGAGCCATGAGCATTTCCAGGGCGGCCATTACACCTTCGCCATGGAGACCGCTCCCGTGGAAACGGAACTGACCTTCAATGGCTTTGAGGAGATCAAGGCCGGCATCGTCAAGTGGCCCATGAGCGTCATTCGGCTCACCGGCGCTGACCCTGAGCGGATCGCCGATCTGGCGGACAAGATCCTGCTCTGCTGGCGCGGCTACTCCGACGAGGCTCTGTCCATCATCGCCGACGACGGCGAGCCCCACAACACCATCACCCCCATCGCCCGCCGCCGTGGGGAGGACTACGAGCTGGATCTGGTGCTGCGCTGCAACATCACCACTGAGGAGCATCCCATGGGTGTGTTCCATCCCCACGCCGACAAGCACCACATCAAGAAGGAGAACATCGGCCTGATCGAAGTCATGGGCCTTGCCGTCCTGCCCAGCCGTCTGAAGGGCGAGCTGACCGCTCTGGCCGAGGCCATCGTGGCTGGCGCAGAGCTCACCGGCGAGCTGGAAAAGCACGCCGAATGGGTTGCTGCGCTGAAGAAGGAATACACCTTCAACGCCGACAATGCCCTTGAAATCATCCTGAAGGAAACCGGCAAGGTCTTTGCCGAGGTTCTGGAGGACGCAGGCGTTTACAAGAACAACGCACAGGGCAAGGAAGGCTTCCTGCGCTTTGTTTCGACGGTAAATGCATAATTGAACAGGCAAAAATTCAAAACCGCTCCGGCTTGTCCGGGGCGGTTTTTCCTGTTTCGAAACTGTTACAAATGTGAACAGACCGTAAAAACAGGGCTGATTCGGACCGAAAACCGGGATTGTTCACAAAATGGCCACAGATTCGTTATGCATAGTTCATAATCCTGGGCTAGAATCCTGCCCATCGATCGCTTGCCGATGCATCGCCGCTGTTGACGGACTGATCCGGCGGCTGGATCGATTGACAGGCTAATACAGAACACGCCAAACAGCTGTGAAAGAATTTGAATCACAGACTGCAAAACAGAAAAGGAGATGTACCAAATGACCCGTCCGCAAAAGGCCGTCAGCAAGTCCATCGCTCTGCACTGCGTGGATTTTGCGAACAGAATCGGTGCCTGATAAACCGATAGACATATATGCCCGGGAGGCGGGCTGAGCCTCTAATGAAAAGAAAGGAGAATATCCAGCTATGATCAAGCACATGATTGCGGTTTTTACCCTGATCGGCGAGAACGCCGCTCTGAACGACCGCGTTGTCTGATTCGAGTGCGGAATCAAATATCAGCATTCCGCATTTCCCCAATACGCCCGGAGGGTGGGCGCAGACCCTCAAATGAAGGAAAGGAGAATATCCAACTATGAATTTTCTGAAGCATATGATTGCTGTGTTTACTCTGATCGGTGAGAACGCCGCCAGAAACTGATTCCCCGGGAATCGGAACCATTATGACGAAAGGAGAAAGAAAACAATGATGAAGAATCTGATTGCCGTGTTCACCCTGATTGGTCTGAACGCTGCGCTGAATGACCGTGTGCTGTAAGCACAACGCATTTTATGTCTTTGAAAGGAGTTTTTTATGATGAAGCTTATGCTGAAAAGACTGTGGAAGGCTTTTAACATCATCGGTGAGTCCGCACGGAAGTTTGACCTGGTTCACTGATTCATAATATAGTATAAGGAACGCCCTGAAGCGATGCAAACCGCTTCAGGGCGTTTTTTATACTTCCTTGTACATCCCGGCGGCATCGTCCTTGCGGACGGTTTCTGCCACCTGGAGGACTTCCACAGCCAGGGTCCGGGTGCCCAGGGCGATTTCGATCTTGTCGCCCACCTTCACATCGTAGGACGCCTTGACCACTCTGCCGTTGACGCTGATACGGCCGTTGTCGCAGGCTTCGTTTGCCACGGTGCGGCGCTTGATCAGACGGGATACTTTCAGATATTTGTCCAGTCGCATGGTTTTCTCCTTATTCTTTGCCCACCAGATCCCGCAGGGCCTTGCTGGGCTTGAACACGGGAACACGGGTGGCGGCGATGCTCACCATTTCCTTGGTCCGGGGATTCCGGCCCACCCGGGCTTCCCGTTCCTTCACATCGAAGGCACCGAAGCCGGAGAGCTGCACCTTGTCGCCGTCGGCCATGGCGGCGCTGACGGCCTCCAGGGCGGTGTTGATGACACGCTCGGTGTCCTTTCTGGTCAGCCCGGTGCGCTCGGCGGTGAGGGCGATGAGTTCGGTCTTGTTCATAGTAACCTCTCTTTTTTGAAATGCGGTTGTTACAGCCGCAGTAGTTTGGCGATCTGCTCGCCCTTGGGCAGGAGCATACAGTCCTCCCGGGTGATGGCCTTGAGCAACACCACAGCCAGCACATAGACCACCACGCCCACAGCCACGGGGCCGCCCACCAGGGCCAGCTTGCCGATGGTGGAATCCAGAGTGAACACCTGGCCCAGCAGGGCGTAGACACCCACCACAGCGGCGCACATGATGCCGGCGGCAGCCATGGGCTTGAGCATATTCCGGAGCATATGGGGAGGCTCGGCGATGAACCGGTTCATGGCGAACAGGTTCAGTCCGGTGATGCACAGGTAGCAGCACACCGTGCCCACAGGCACGCCGGAAATGTTGATGTCCGCCTGGCCCGTGAGAATGTAGATGATGACGAGCTTCAGGGCACCGCCGATGAACATATTCACCACAGGCAGGCTTGCTTTGCCGTGGGCCTGCATGATGGCGTTGGTCAGCATGACGGTGGAGTTGAAGATGATGCAGAAGCTCAGCACCTGCATGAGCCGGGTGGCAAGCTCCAGCTCCTGGCCTGTATAGCCGCCCAGCAATGCCATGACGGGCTTCGCCACGGCGCACAGGCCGAAGGCGCAGGGCATGGTGATCAGGGCAGTGATCCGGGAGGCGGACTCCTCAGTGGAGCGGACCTCCGCGTGGCGGCCCAGGGTCAGATAGCTTGTGATGGCAGGCAGGGCGGAGATGGTGATGGGGGTGATGAAGGCGCAGGGCATATTGAAAATGGTCTGGGCCATGTTGTACACGCCCTTCATGGAGTCTGCCGCCTCCTGGGTGAAGCCCAGGTTCAGCAGCTGGGTCATGTAGACCTTCACCTCCATCAGGGTGATGATCTGCAAGCCTGCGGAGCCGATGGTGATGGGGATGGCGATGGCCATGAGCTGCTTTGCGGTGGCACCGTAGGTCAGAACCTGCTGGCTTTCCTCTCCCACACCCAGGGCACGGTATGCCTTCCGGAACAGGCTGAACAGGTAGACAGTCGCCACCATGCAGCCGGTGGTCACGCCCAGAATGGCGCCGCCGGCGGACAGGGATACCTGGCCGGTCATCTTCAGCAGCAGCGCGGCGGCACCCAGGCCTACCACCAGCTTGCACAGGGCTTCCAGCACCTGGCTCACCGAGGTGGGGATCATATTGCTCTGGCCCTGGAAGAAGCCCCGGAAGGCAGAGTTGATGCACACAAGCAGGGCAGAGGGGCCAAGGCAGGCAATGGCGGCCCAGGCGTCGGGCTGCTTCTGGAATTCGGCAAGCTGACGGCAGAATACCGTCATCAGCAGGCTTCCGGCCAGACCCAGGGTCAGGAAAATGGCCTGGCTGGTCCGGTAGATCCGGCGCATCTGCCGGGTGTTGTTCAGGGAGGATGCCTCGCTGATCATCCGGCTCATGGCCACGGGCAGGCCAGCGGTGGAGATCATCAGCAGCACGGAGTAGATGTCGTAGGCGGTGTTGAAGTAGGCGAAGCCCCGGGTGCCGATGATGGCATTCAGAGGGATCTTGTACAGCGCGCCGATGACCTTGACGATGGCGGTGGCCAGGGCCAGCAGTGCCGCGCCGTGGAGGAAGGACTGCTGCTTTTTCTGCTCAGACATGGGCGCCTCCTTACTTGTCCTGCTCATCAAAGAGCTTTGGGATGGCGTATTCCATCAGCTCCTTCACCGCGCCGGAAAGATCCAGGGTGGGGAACTGGCCGTTGACATACAGCTTCTTGCCCCGAACCATGGTCATGGCCACGTCGCCGCCCTTGGCGCTGAATACCAGGGCGTTGGGCACATTGTGGCAGGGCATCAGATGGGGGGCGGAGAAGTCCACCAGGCACAGATCCGCGTCCATGCCCACCTTCAGCATACCGCACTCTGCGGCACGGCCCTGGGCCCGGGCACCGCAGACTGTGGCCATCATCAGAGCGGCAGGGGCAGGCAGGGCGTTGGCCTTGCCCTGGGCGGAACGGGCGGACATGGCGGCGAAGCGCATGACCTCGAACAGATCCAGATTACCGGCTTCCACTGCACCGTCGGTGCCCAGGGCCACGTTCATGCCGTCTTTCACCATGGTCAGGTAATCGGGGCAGGAGCGGCCCTGCTTGGCATCGGACATGGGGGTGATGACGGCGGTGGCCTTGTTCCGGGCCAGAATCTTCCGGTCCATCTCGCTGAGTACGTTGCAGCCTGCGATGGTGGCAGGAACGGTGAGAACCTTGTGGCAGCTCATCAGCTCGGCCTGGGTCAGACCGGTGCGGTCCTGGCAGGACTCGTCCTCCTGGGCGCTCTGGCCCATATGGAGCTGGAAGCCCAGACCCTGCTCACCGGCGTAGGCGGCCAGACCCTCCCACAGGGGGTAGTTGGAGGTGTACTCGGCCCAGATGCCGGCATCGATTTTGATTCTGCCGTTGTCGTAGCCGTGCCACTTCTCCACAATCCGGCGCAGCTCGGCGCACTGCTCGTCCCGGTCAAAGTCGAATTCTTCATTCTCGTCGATAAACCGGTAGGCAGACAGGGCGAGATTCGCCTTCATGCCGGACTGGGCGATGACCTCAGCGGTGGCATTGGGGTAGTAGTACAGGTCAGAAACAGAGGTCACGCCGAAGCGCAGACACTCGGCAGCCGCCAGGGTTGCCGCGGCTTTGGCGCACCGGGAGTCCATTCTGGCCTCCTTCTGGAGCTGAAGCTCCAGGGCTTCGGTGATGGATAATTCGTCCGTAAAGGAACGCATCAGGCTGGTTGCCAGATGGGTGTGGCAATTGATCAGACCGGGCATACAGACCATGCCGGTGCCGTCGATGATCTCGCCGGGCTGCTGGGCAGGGGCCTTTTTGCCGATGTGTACGATCTTGCCGCCTTCAATGCCGATGTGACCGCCGAAGATCACATCAAGACCTTCGTTCATGGTCACAATTGTGACGTTGGAAATTAAAGTATCCAAAAAAAGATTCGCTTCCTTTCTGTGGAATGCTTAAAATGCCTTCCCCTTTGGGGAAGGTGGCACGGCGTCAGCCGTTACGGAAGAGGAACGGCGAAGCCGCAAATATTCGGGAGAACCTCTCCCACCCCAGTGTGCGCACTGGGGCACCCTCCCCAAAGGGGAGGGCCTTTTTAGTCCATCAGGGAGAACAGCTCTTCCTTCTGCCGCAGGACATCGTCGATCATTTCGATGTACTGTTCCGGGAATTTGGGGTTGTGGAACCGGCGAAGGGTTCCGTCAGGGAGGTTGACCTTGTTCATACCGCCGCCGCCCACGGAGAGGATGGTGTGAACCTCCTCCATCATATAAATATTGTACAGGCAGGCATACCCGGGACGGCACCAGCCCACATTCTCGAAGGAGCCGGACATATATTTCTGACGGTAGAGATAGTAGGGCTCATAGCCAGCGCCGCGCAGGGCCTCCTCAGCGTAGTCCACCATCCGGGCGACCTCTGTGTCGGAGGACAGCCCCTCCCGTTTTTCGTAGAGGTCCGCGCCCTTCTTGATGGCAAGGGTATGGACGGTGATGTTCCCGGGCTTCAGGGCGATGACCTGATCCAGAGAGGTTTTGAAGCCCTCATAGTCATCCGTGGGCAGACCGGCGATGAGATCCATGTTGATGGCCTTGTAGCCCGCGCTGACCGCCTGGCGGTAGCTTTCCGCCACATCGGCGGCGGTGTGCCGCCGTCCGCAGGCCTTCAGCACGGAGTCAATCATGGTCTGGGGATTGATGCTCATCCGGTCGGCGCCGCAGGCGGCGATGGCGGCGAGTTTCTCAGTATCCAGGGTGTCGGGCCGTCCGCCCTCCACGGTGAACTCAATGCACCGGGACAGGTCAAAGGACTCTGTGATGCATTTCAGCAGCTCGGTCATCTGGGCGGTGGTCAGGGTGGTGGGAGTGCCGCCGCCAATATATATGGTACGCACCTTCCGGCCGGAGTTTGCCAGAAGTTTTGCGGTATGCCGCAGCTCCTTGTGCAGGGCCTGGAGATAGGGCTCCATCAGCTCCGTCCGCTTGCCGATGGTGCGGCTGACAAAGCTGCAATAGGCGCACCGGGTGGGGCAGAAGGGGATGCCCACATAAAGGGAAACATCCGTTTCTTCCAGCAGGGAAGCGGCCTGAACCGTTGCCCGGGAGCAGTCGATGGACAGCCGGGTCCGCCGGGGGGTGACGAAATAGGTGTCCTCCATGAGCCGGGCGGCGGTCTTTTCCGTGCCGCCCTCCAGAAGATGCTTGGTGGTGATCTTGGTGGGCCGGACACCGGACAGCGCGCCCCAGGCTGGGGCTTTGCCCAAATGGGGCAGGGCGGCCAGATAATAGCTCTGCTGCAAAATCCGGCGGCGGAGCCGTACCGTTTCGTCCGCGGCCTTCAGCCGCTTCACGGCGGTGTGGGAAACGCCGTTTTTGATGATGGTGGTGGAAGCGGTGAGCCAGGTTTGTCCCCGGTGGAGGGTGGATACGGCGCCGTCATCGTCGAAGGGACTGTCCGTATTTTCCATGGGCTCCAGAGGGAACAGGGCAAGCTGTAGCTGCTCCACTGCGTACCGGTCCTCGTGACCGATGAGTCGTAGTTTCATGTTGTATCCTCGATGTTCACTGTCATTGCGAGGAGCGGAGCGACGTGGCAATCCCCATCATTGGAGGAGATCCCCACACCAGTGTGCGCACGCATTTCGCAATGAAGTGGAATAGTTAGACCAGATAGGGATTGGTCTGCTTTTCCTTGCCCAGGTGGGAGCCGGGGCCGTGACCGGGGTGAATCCAGCAGCTTTTGTCCAGGGCCGCCAGACGGGCCAGGGACTGGCGCATCTGCCGGGCATCGCCGCCGGGCAGGTCCACCCGGCCGCAGGAACCGGCGAACAGGGTGTCGCCGGTGAACATATGGTCCCCGAAGTCCAGACACACGGAGCCGGGGGTGTGGCCCGGGGTGGCAAGAACCGTGAAGGTCAGGCCGGCCAGGGTCAGGGTATCCCCTTCGTCATAGGTGTGAGTGAAGTACAGCTTGCCTGCGGTCATCATCTCGGGCATAGCGCTTTCCCGGCTGTTGATGTAAACAGCGCAGTCGGTGTCGGCAACCAGGGGCCGGACGGCACCCACATGGTCAAAATGACCGTGGGTCAGCAGGATGGCCTCCACCTTCAGATTGAGTTGATTGACATAACGCATGATGTGGAAGGCCTCATAGCCCGGATCAATGACCAGGCACTTGCTTCCGCCTTCGTTGTAGAGAATGTAGGTGTTGGTCTGGTAATAGCCCAGGGGCAGACAGACAATTTTCATTTGGCGTGCCTCCGATCCAGCAGCTCGTCGGTGTCCAGAATCAGGGTGACGGGGCCGTCGTTGACGGACTCCACCTTCATGTCCGCGCCGAACCGGCCATGCTGGGGCTCGTAGCCCAGCTCCGCGCAGATGGACAGGAACCGCTCATACATGGCATTGCCCAGCTCGGGGCCGGCGGCACCGACAAAGCTGGGGCGGCGGCCCTTCCGGCAGTTGCCGTACAGGGTGAACTGGCTCACCACCAGCACCTGACCGCCCACCTGCTCCAGGCCCAGATTCATCTTGCCGTTCTCGTCCTCGAAGATCCGGAGGGCAAGGCATTTTTCAGCCAGAGCCCGGCATTCCTTCTCCGTATCCTCGGGGCCAACGCCCAGCAGGATCAGAAAGCCCTTGCCGATCTGACCGACACGCTCCCCGTCAATGGTGACGGAAGCGGAAGAAACTCTTGTTAAGATTGCGCGCATGAGGAAAAAGCTCCTTTTGTCGAAAGTAATTTCGTAGGCGATGCCGCCCCCTGCGGAGGCCGTCCGCAGGGGAGGCTTATCAGTTCTGTCCACGCTTGGTGGAGATCACGTCCCGGATGTTGGAGAGCTTGGTGCGGATGGAATTCAGCTCTGCCACGTTCTTGACCTCGAAGCGGATGGTGAACACACTGTGGCCGTTGGGCAGATCCTTGCCGGCCAGCTCCTTCACACGAATCCGGGAGGTGGTCATGGTGCTGGCAACGTCCAGCAGAAGGCCGTCCCGGGTGACGCACTCCAGCTCCAAGGTGGTCTCGAAGGGCTGATCCTCGGCGGTGGCCCAGCGGACGGGAACCCATCGGGGCGCTTCCCGGGGATTGTGGCGGCTGGCGGCGTTGGGGCAGTCGGAACGATGGATGGACACGCCGTAGCCCCTGGTGATAAAGCCCACAATGGAATCGCCGGGCACCGGGGTACAGCACCGGGAGAACTTGATCATGCAGGACTCGATGTCCTCCACAATAACGCCGTTGACGGCGTGGCGGTTCCGTTTGGCAGGATCGTCCTCGTGGCTCAGCTTCAGGGGCATACCGCTGACCTGCTCCTGGGACTGGAGCTTGATGGAACGGTTGATGTCGTCCCGGATCTTGCCCACGGCCTTGATGGAGGTCAGACCGCCGTAGCCGATGGCGGCGTACACGTCATCCCAGCAGGTGAAGGCCAGCTTCTTCAGAAGCTGGGGGCTCATCTCCGGATCGGAGGTAATGGAAAGGGGCAGGTTGTTGCGGCGCATCTCGGCTTCGAAGCTGGATTTGCCATGGTCGATGTTCTCTTCCCGGCGTTCCCGTTTGAACCACTGCTTGATCTTGGTACGGGCCTGGTTGGATTTGCAGATGGTGAGCCAGTCACGGCTGGGGCCCCGGGAGGACTTGGAGGTCAGAACCTCCACAATGTCGCCGTTGCGGAGCTTGGAATCGATGTTGACAATCCGGTTGTTGACCTTGGCGCCCACCATGGCGTTGCCCACGCCGGAATGGATGGCGTAAGCGAAGTCGATGGGGGTGGAGCCGGCAGGCAGACCCACAATCCGGCCCTTGGGGGTAAAGACGAAAACCTCATCGTCGAACATATCGATCTTGAGGGAGTGGACATAATCTTCGGCATCGGTGTCCTGCTGGCCCTCCAGCAGACGGCGGACCCACTCGAAATCCTTCTCCTCGCCGGCACCGGCCTTCTGCTTGTACTTCCAGTGGGCGGCGATGCCGTATTCGGCGGTTTCGTGCATTTCCCAGGTGCGGATCTGCACCTCGAAGGGGATGCCCTGCTTGCCGATGACGGTGGTGTGGAGGGACTGGTACATATTGGGCTTGGGGGTGGAGATATAGTCCTTGAACCGTCCGGGCACCAGATTGAACAGGTCGTGGATGTGGCCCAGCACGTTGTAGCAGTCGGGGATGGAGTCCACGATGACCCGGAAGGCGTACAGATCGTACATTTCCTCCAGGGACTTGCCCTGGGCCTGCATTTTGCGGTAGATGGAGTAGATGTGCTTGATCCGGCCGTAGCAGGTGTTGGTGATGCCCATCTGGGACAAACGCTCCTTGATGGTGAACTGGATGGTGTTCATGAAGGCTTCCGCGTCATCCTTGTGCTCCTGCAGATAGCTGGTCAGCTCCCGGTAGTCCTCCGGATGCAGGTACTGGAGGGAAAGGTCCTCCAGCTCCCATTTCATCTTCTGCATACCAAGCCGGTGGGCGAGGGGGGCGTAGATGTCCATGGTCTCCCGGCATTTGATGATCTGCTTTTTGGGGGTCTGATACTGCATGGTGCGCATATTGTGGAGCCGGTCAGCGATTTTGATCAGCACCACACGGATGTCCTTGGACATGGCCATGAACATCTTGCGCAGATTCTCCATCTGCTTTTCTTCCTGGCTGGTGAAATCCACCTGGGTCAGCTTGGTAACGCCCTCCACCAGCTCTGCAACGGTGGGATTGAACAGCTTGGCGATGTCGTCGTGGCTTGCGTCGGTGTCCTCGATGCAGTCATGGAGCAGTGCGCCCAGAATGGCGTCGGTGTCCAGGCCCATTTCCGCCACGATCTCCGCCACAGCCAGGGGGTGAATGATATAGGGGGAGCCGTCCTTACGCTTCTGGAACTCATGCTTGGCGTCGGCATACTGCACAGCCTTGTCGATCAGAGCCATATTCGCGCCGGGCATATAGCGCTTGATGGCCTTTACCATACTGTCATAATGTTCTTCGTAGGTTTCCATAACACTGATCAGCTCTCTTTCATACGCAGAAGGCTCTGCATGGTCTTGCTTTGATTCAGATCGGCCTTGCCGCCTGTGGCGCGGTTCAGCTCGATGAGGATGTATTTATGCATACGCTGGTGGCGCAGCAGCCCCACGTCAGCGAAGATGTCCAGACAGGTCAGCAGCATTCCCAGACTCAGGGGTCTGCCGGAGCGGCGGACAATCTTGCGGCACAGACATACGGGATTTTCCTGGATCAGGGTGCCCCGGGCGGCCAGATACCGCCAGATGTCGGCAAGCACCGTCCGGTCCGGCAGCAGCAGGCCGGGATTCTCCGGGCGGCCGCCGGAATGGAGGAGGCCGTAGCCGTGAAGCTCCGGGGAGCATTCGGCGCTGCAGCTGGGACGGATGTCCAGCACGTTCATCTGCACTGTCCGTTCTCCCCGGAAATCGTTGATCTGGGCGTTGAAGGCCACATCCACCAGGTCACCCGGGCTGATGGAGGCGGTTTCGGGGGAGGCGGAGAAATAGATGGCGCCCAGCAGGGTGTGGCCGCTGCGCAGCCGCAGCCGCATATGACGGCCGTTGCCCACCATGGTGATCCGGTCCACGATCAGCTTTTCCATGGCGAATACGGGCTTGGGACAGCCGTTGCCGCAGGGCTCCAGAATGGACAGGGCGTCCACGTTCCGGACGGTCATCAGCTCCGGAGGCACCAGGCAGTCCACATCCAGCATGGTCCGGGGGCCGGAATGGGAATAGTAGGCCCCGGCAAGCTGGCAGATCTGCTCCCGGAAGGAGGGAATGTTGCCCCGGGAGATGGTGAAGCCTGCCGCCAGCTCATGGCCGCCGTAGCTTTCCAGCAGCTCAGACAGGGCGGACAGGGAAGTGAAGAGATTAAAGCCGCCGTAGCTCCGGGAGCTGGCCTTGCCATGCTCGCCGTCCAGGCAGATCAGGAAGGCGGGGCAGCAGAATTCCTCTGCCATCCGGCTGGCGACAATGCCCACCACGCCCTGGTGCCAGGTGTCATCGGCCAGAACGATGGCCTCCGGGGGCTGTCCCTGGGGGAGCATGGACACGGCCTGGGCGTAGATCTGGGATTCCACAGCCTGCCGCTGGCGGTTCAGCTCGCACAGCGCCTTTGCAAGCCGGGCGGCCTCCTGGGGGTCCTCCGTCAGAAACAGATCCAGAGCCAGGCTGATCTGGCCCATTCTTCCGGCGGCGTTGATCCGGGGGGCCAGGTTGTAGCCGATGGTGGAGGCGGTCAGGTTCTCCGGGGTGCAGCCGCATTCGTGCATCAGAGCGGCGAAGCCGGGGCGGTGGGTATGCCGCAGGGACTCCAGGCCCCGGGTAACGAATACCCGGTTTTCGCCCTGGAGAAGCATCACGTCCGCCACGGTACCAAGGCATACCAAGTCCGCGTACTCCTGCAGAACCTCCTCCTGGCTGCCGCAGAGGGCGGAGGCCAGCTTGAAGGCCACGCCCACACCGGAGAGATTCTTGTGGGGATAGCCGCCGTCGGGCCGGTGGGGGTCCACCACGGCAACGGCCTGGGGAAGCTGCTCCTTGCATTCGTGGTGGTCGGTGATCACCAGCTCCATGCCCAGCTCGGCACAAAGTCTGGCCTCCTCCACGGCGGTGATGCCGCAGTCCACGCTGATGATCAGACTGACACCCTCAGACTGGAGCTGGTGCAGAGCGATGGCGTTCAGGCCGTAGCCCTCCTCCAGCCGGCTGGGAATGTAGCTGACCACATTGGCGCCGTTTTTCCGGAGAAAATCCGTCAGCAGGCAGGTGGCGGTGATGCCGTCCACGTCGTAGTCGCCGAATACGGCGATCTTTTCTCCCCGGGCCATGGCAAGGCCCACTCTGCCTGCGGCAAGATCCATGTCCGTCATCAGAAACGGATCGTAGAGCTGGGCAGAGCAGTCGAGCATATTGTGGGCCTGCTGGGCGTTTTTGACGCCCCGGGCAGAAAGCACCATGGCGCTCAGAGGGGGATAACCCTCCGCCACCAGGGCATTGACTCCGCTGACTTCCGGCGCGGAGATGTTCCAAATTCCATACTTCAAAGCAATACACATCCATTTTATTCAAGTTCGATTATTATACCAAAAATCACGTGGAAGCACAATAGCAAAAGGCGGTTTTTCTCGGGGAAATTCTCGGAAAATCCCTTGGGACGCAAGGACTTTTCCTGCTGTCTGCCCTCTTGCGGTAACGGAAGGATTCTGCTATAATATAAAATTGGGATGCGGTGGGAATCTGCCGCCTCCGGAAAAAAAGCCCCTCCCGGGAGTGGGCGGAAGAGAGGGTATCCGTTTATGAGATTCAGCATTATTCTTCCCCTTCGCAACGAAGAAGCCCTGCTGGCGGACTGCGTTGGCATGCTGCTGGCCCAGCCCTGCCGGGATATGGAAATTCTGCTGGTGGACCGGGGCTCCCGGGACGGAACGGATATGCTCTGCCAGGGGTATCAGGCCGCCTACCCGGACCGGGTGCGGCTGCTGAGTCTGCCCGGCGGTACGCCGGGCAAGGCCCGGAATCTGGGAATCTGCCAGGCCCGGGGAGATTATCTGCTGTTTACCGACTGCGGAAGCCTTCTGCGCCCGGATGCCCTGGCGGATCTGTCCCGGATGGTGGAAGGCTCCGGCGCGGATCTGTATCTGACGGGACCGGCAGGACGGCTCCTGGGAAAACAGCTTCCCAGGCTGTTCCGTCTGGAGCATCACGGGGAGCTGCTGCTGGCGGACCTGGATGTCCGGGATCTGCTGTGGAAGCGGCAGCTGTTTGACGATGCCTATCTCCGGTTCCCGGAGCAGGAGGGCTATGACGATCTTCGACTGACCCGGAAGGCCCTGGCGCTGGGCAGAATCCTGGCGGCGGCAGGAGAGGAGCTGTACCGGGTGAAATCCCCGGCCCCGGAGCCTGAAAGTGACCGGGAGCTTGCGCTGCTGGATGCGCTGGATGATATTCTGTCCTATTTCCGGGGCAGAGGTGTGCTGGAGACTTATGTGGGCTGTCTGACCCAGCTTGCCTGCCGGCTTCTGTGCGACCTGGCCTGCCGGGTGCTGAGAAGCCGGGGAAACCGGGAAAGCCTGGGAGAGTGCTTCCGGTATCTGGAGCGGTGCTTTCCGGAATATGATTCCGTGCCCCTGCCGGATTGGCACGGGCAGGAAACCCGACGGCTGCTGGAGCTGATCCGGCAGGAAAAATGGACCAGGCTTTCTGTGCTGTTTTTGATGAAAAGTCTGGCATAAACAGGGAAAAAACATGGTTTCCCGGAATTTTTGTTGACACAGGAAGGGAAACCAGTTATGATATGCAATTATGCGACAAACAATGGCAGGAGGATGCTTACCATGAAAAAGAAAGGAATGATCGCCGCGCTGGTGCTGGCGCTGGTTCTGACCGGCTGTGCTTCGGACACCGTGGTGAACGCGGTGCAGGTGCGGATGGTGACCCGGGCCGGTGAGGCCCCGGATTATTATGCCGGCGTTGTGGTCAGTGAGAATACTGTGGAAGTCCGCCGGGACCTGGAACGGGTGGTGGCGGAAACCTGCGTCAGCGTGGGCGATGTGGTGGAAGTGGATCAGGTGCTGTTCCGCTATGATTCCGACGAACTGAACCTGCAGCTGGACCGGCTGGAGCTGGATATGGACCGGCTGGAGGCAGACATCAAGTCCAAGGAAGACCAGATCAAGGAAGTGGAGAAGGAACTGAAAAAGGCCACCGGAGATCTGAAAACCCAGCTCAACATTCAGCTCCGTCAGCTTGAAACGGATCTGACCCAGGCCAAATATGACAAAGAGGACCTGACTGCCGAGATTGAGCAGACAAAGAAAATGCTGCAGAATGTGGAGATCAAGAGTACGGTTGACGGCACTGTCCGCAAAATCGACAGCAGCTCCGAAATCTACATCACCATTCAGCAGACCGGCGCCTTCCAGATCTGCGGCGGTCTGAACGAGCTGAATCTGGAAAGCGGCATCACGGAGGGCGCGGAGGTTATTGTTGTTTCCCGGCTGAATCCGGAGCAGACCTGGATCGGCACGGTGAACCATGTGGATTTCCACAATACCCAGTCCAACAGCTATGATGCGCTTTACGGCAGCACGGATCTCCTGTCCGGCTCCACCAGCTACCCCTTCTATGTGACGCTGGACTCTACCGAGGGCCTGCTGCTGGGCCAGCATGTGTACATCCGTCTTGCCCGGGTCAATGAGCTGGAACAGTCCCGGGTGCTGATGCCGGAGAATTATCTGATGAGCGTGCGCTACAACGAGGAAACCCTGATCACCTCCGCCGATGTGTGGTGTGTGGACGGGGAAGGAAAGCTGACCAAACGGGAAGTGGTGCTGGGTGAATATGTGATGAGCCAGGGCTGCTATGTGGTGCTGGACGGTCTTGCCATGGATGACTATGTGGCCGACCCCTCCAATCCCGACTGCGCCGAGGGCGTGATGACCGACGTTCGCTCTGAGGAGGACTTCGTTATCCCCACCACGGAGCCCTGGGAGGATTACAGCCCGGAATCCGAGCCTTCCGCCGAACCCGAAACCGAAACCGGCGCGGCGCAGACCACTCCGGAGGATGTATTCAATTCCGGCATGGAGGACTGACATGATCCTGACGCTTGAACATGTGTGCAAGGAGTACACAAAGGGCAGGGAGCCGGTTCCCGTGCTGCAGGACATCTGCATGACGGTGAACCAGGGTGACTACCTTGCCATCATGGGCCCCTCCGGCTCCGGAAAGACCACCCTGATGAATCTGCTGGGCTGTCTGGATGTGCCCAGCGAAGGTACCTACATTCTGGACGGCCAGGATGTGGGCAGCCTGTCTGACGAGGCGCTGGCAAGGGTCAGAAACAGACTCATTGGCTTTGTATTCCAGAATTTTAACCTGATGCCGAAAATGACGGCGCTGGACAATGTGATGCTGCCCCTGCTCTACGCCGGTGTTCCCCTGCGGACCCGGCGCCGCCAGGCGGAGGAGGCCCTGCGGCTGCTGGGCCTGGAGGACCGGATGCATTTTTATCCCAACCAGCTTTCCGGCGGCCAGTGCCAGCGTGTGGCCATCGCCCGGGCCATTGTGGGCAAGCCCAAGCTGATCCTGGCGGACGAGCCCACCGGCGCTCTGGACACCGCCTCCGGCGAACAGATCATGCAGACCTTCCGCACCCTGAATGAACGGGGAATCACCATCATCATGATCACCCATGAAAAGCACATCGCGGACCACGCTGACCGGATTGCCCATATTCTGGATGGCCGTCTGGTGGAGCCGGAGCCGGTACAGGCTGTGAAGGGAGGGGCATTCGCAAAATGACGAACCGTACCATTTGCATCATTCTTGTGATTCTGGTTCTTGTGGGCGCCGCCGCGGCAGGCGTGGTGATGTACCCCACCCTGAATGCCCAGCCTGTGGCGGTCTATTCCGTGAGCATGATCAGCTATACCGGCGATACCGGCAGTACTGCCGAGAGCTACGGCGTAGTAACCGCCGACAAAGTTCAGGCCATTTATGTATCCGAAACCCAGAAGGTCACCCGAATCCATGTCTATGACGGGCAGGAGGTCAAAAAGGGCGACCTGCTGTATACCTACGACACCACCCTGACCGACCTGGAGCTGGACCGGAAGGATCTTTCCATTCAGCAGATGGAGATCAATCTGAAAACCGCCCGGGAGGATCTGAAACGGCTGAACGCCATGAAGCCCATGGTGGTCACAACCCCTCCTGTCAGCCAGGATGGAAAATCCCCGGAGAACATCGCGTTCCTGGGCTCCGTCTACGAAGGCAAGGGCACTGCCGCCCGGCCCTATCTGTACTGGCTTACGGATGGCGGCCAGATTACCGAGGAGATGGTCTGGGAGCTGTTTGAACTGGAAAACAAGTCCGACATCTATGTGGTGTTCCAGTCTGTGACCAACGACAAGACCAATGCGGCCTTTGACCGGGAATTTGGTGCCCGGTTCACCATCGTCATCCCCCAGGTGGCGCCTCCGGCCCAGACGGAACCCCAGCCCTCGGAACCCTCTGAACCTTCGGAACCCTCTGATCCTACGGAGCCCTCTGATCCTACGGAGCCCGGCACAGAAGGGGAAACCGGCACGGAACCCAGCCAGCCCACAGAACCCCCTGCCACCGAGGCGCCGGAGAAGCAGTATACCCTTCGGTTCTTTGACCCCAACGCCGATGACATCGGCACCCAGATTGACTGGAACTCCGGCTACACCCAGTCTGAGCTGACCGCCATGCGCGCCCAGAAATCCGCGGAGATCAAGGAACTGGAATTTGCCATCCGCATCGGCAAGGCGGAGCTGGCCATCATGCGCAAAGAAGCCAGCGACGGCAATGTGGTGGCGGAGTTTGACGGTGTGGTTGCCTCCGTTCTCAATCCCAGCAGCGCTCAGACCCTGGGCCAGCCCATGGTGAAGGTCACCGGCGGCGGCGGCTACTACATTGAGGGCTCCGTCAGCGAGACGGAACGGGACAGCATTCATATTGGCCAGGCCGTCACAGTCAGCAACTGGGGCACCGGCACCAGCTATGAGGGCAGCGTGTCCTGGATTGGCAGCTACCCTGTGGAAACGGAGGATTCCTACGGAGCCGACAGAAGCGAGAGCTACTACCCCTACCGGGTTTTCGTGGACGAGCAGGCAAACCTTCAGGAAGGCGCCTTCGTGAGTATGATCTGCCACGGGGGAGCGGAAGCGGAAAATGTGCTGTATGTGGAAAATGCCTTCCTGGTAACAGAGGGCAAGAATACCTACGCCTATGTCCGGGACGAGGACGGTCTGCTGCAGAAGCGCCTGCTGCGCACCGGCGTTTCCGTGGACGGCTACGCCACCCCGGTGTATGCCGGTCTGACTGCCCAGGATTATGTGGCGTTCCCCTATGACAGGAACATCCGCCAGGGTGCCGAAACCCAGATCACCGGCACCGACGGACTGTACAGCAAGTAAGGAGGCCCGGAATGGAAAATATCAGACTTGCCTTCCAGGGCATCTGGAGCCATAAAATGCGTTCCCTGCTGACCATGCTGGGCATCATCATCGGCATCGCCTCCATCATCACCATCGTGTCCACCATCAAGGGCACCAACGAGCAGATCAAGGAAAATCTGATCGGCTCCGGCAGCAATGTGGTTACCGTTCAGCTTTACCAGGATGACTGGGCCTACGATATGAGCTACAGCCCCATTCCGGCCGGTGTGCGGACCATCGACGAGGATGCCATGAAAACCCGGCTGGAGAACCTGAGCCTGGTGGAGCAGGTCAGCTTCTACACCAGTCGGAACTGGAGTGACTTCGTCACCACCCCCGACAGCACCTTCTCCGGCGAGGTCTACGGCGTGGATCAGGATTATTTCAATGTCTGCGGCTATGTGATTGGCTGGGGACGGAATTTCAGCCCTGCGGACTATGAAAACCACCGCCGGGTGGTGATTCTGGATACCAAGGCAGCCGGTGTTCTCTTCGGCACTGACGATCCCGTCGGCGGCATTGTGGAGATCAAGGGAGAGCCCTTCACCGTTGTGGGTGTGGTGGAGCAGCGGAATTCCTTCCAGCCCACTATCCAGTCCTATCAGGATTTTTACCTGTATGCCGACACATCCGCAGGCGCGGTGTTCCTGCCCAGCGTGTGCTGGCCCATGGTGTTCCGCTTTGACGAGCCCCAGAGCGTGGCGGTGAAGGTGGAAAAAACCGACGACATGACCCGGGCAGGCCAGCTGGTGGCAGAGGAGCTTTGCAAAAGCCAGATCATTGGCTACAGCCCCTCCGGCACCCAGACGGGCTTTGCCTACCGCAGCGAGGATCTGCTGCTCCAGGCCCAGCAGCTCCAGGAGCTGTCCAATTCCACCAATGTTCAGCTCATCTGGATCGCCAGCATTTCCCTGCTGGTGGGCGGCATCGGCGTGATGAACATCATGCTGGTTTCCGTCACCGAGCGTACCGCTGAGATCGGTCTGAAAAAGGCCCTGGGCGCCACCAAGCGGCGCATCCGCCGACAGTTCTTGACGGAAGCCTCGGTGCTGACCAGCCTGGGCGGTCTGATGGGCGTGGGCCTGGGCATTGTCATGGCCCAGGTGGTCTGCACCTATAATTCCCTGCCTATGGCGATCTCCGTTCCGGCCATCCTCATCAGTGTGGCATTTTCGGTGGTCATCGGTCTGGTGTTCGGTATGCTGCCTGCCATGAAGGCCGCGAATCTGAACCCCATCGACGCGCTGAGAAGAGAATAAGCAGAGCAAGCCCCGGCTGTGCCGGGGCTTGTGCTATTTTGATCTATTTGCCGGAAAGAACAGGAGAAATCTCCAAAACCACAGGTGGTTTTCGGAAATAATTACAGTTGTAAAGCCATGGAAATTCGTGTATAATAGCTTGAGTTATTTCCAAGATACATACTGGAGGATCATCCCTTTATGAACCATCAGAACGAAACCTTAAAGCGTTATTTACAGCCGGGTAAGCGTGTCCACCTGGTCGGCATCGGCGGCGTTTCCATGCGCCCTCTGGGTCTGGTGCTGCAGGGCATGGGCGTTGCCGTCACCGGTTCTGATATGAATGCTTCTGTTTCCACCGATGAGCTGATCTCCCACGGCATCCATGTGGACATCGGCCACCGGGCGGAGAATATCCAGGGCGCGGACTGCATCATCCGCACTGCCGCCGCCCACAACGACAATCCCGAGATCGCGGCTGCCCGTGCCGCCGGCATCCCTGTGTTTGAGCGTGCCCAGGCCTGGGGCGTGATCATGCAGTCCTACGAAAACGCCGTTTGCCTGTCCGGCACCCACGGCAAAACCACCACCACCTCCATGGTCACCCACATCCTGATGGCTGCCCAGAAGGACCCCACCGTGATGATCGGCGGTTATCTGCCCATTCTTCACGCCGGACACCGGGTGGGCCAGGGCGACACCATCGTGCTGGAAAGCTGTGAGTACTGCGACTCCTTCCTGAATTTCTACCCCACCCTGGCGGTGATTCTGAATGTGGAAGAGGATCATCTGGACTACTTCAAGGATCTGGCCGACATCGAAAAGAGCTTCCGGGCCTTCGCAGCCCTGGCCACCAAGGGCATCCTTGCCAACGGCGACGATGCCAATACCGTGGATACCCTGGCAGGCATGGACTATGTGTCCTTCGGCCTGGGTGAGCAGAACCGGATTCGGGCGCTGAATATCAGCTCCGACTATCGCAGCTTCGATGTGTACTGCGACGGTCAGCTGTACTGCCATCTGGAGCTGGCTGTGGTGGGTAAGCACAACACCCTGAACGCTTTGGCTGCCGCAGGCGCTGCCTGGATGCTGGGCATCCCCGGCGATGTGGTTGCCGAGGGGCTGGCCACCTTCACCGGCGCTGGCCGCCGGATGGAGTTCAAGGGCAGATTTAACGGTGCCGATGTGTACGACGATTACGCCCACCATCCCGGTGAGCTGGCCGCCACAATCGAGGCTGTCCGGTCTATGCCCTACAAGCGTTTGGTCCTGGCCTTCCAGCCCCACACCTACACCCGTACCCACGCGCTGTTCTCTGACTTCGTCCGGGAGCTGAAGAAGGTGGACCTGTGCATCCTGGCGGAGATCTACGCCGCCCGGGAGCGGAACACCATCGGCATCTCCTCCCGGGATCTGGCAGCGGAGATTCCCGGCGCGGTGTACTGCCAGACGCTGCCCGATGTGACGGAGTATCTGCGCTCTGTGGTCCAGCCCGGCGACGTGGTTCTGACCGTGGGCGCCGGCGACATCTACCGGGCCGGTGAGGCGCTGCTGAAGTAACAAATAATGGCTCGCCGCATTCT
This sequence comes from Oscillospiraceae bacterium, assembly GCA_017506735.1. Lineage (GTDB taxonomy): Bacteria > Bacillota > Clostridia > Oscillospirales > Oscillospiraceae > Faecousia. The sequence goes on from JAFVMW010000072.1 coordinate 68,859, forward strand.
GCGGCGAGCCATTCGAGTGTGATTTAGTCGTCGAGATACAGCTTATCCACACCGCTGCACTGGAATTCCTCCATGTAACGGGACATTCTGGAAACGATCTCGTCGTAATTCTCTTCGCTGATCTGGGGGTACTCCATATCCCGCCGGGACAGTTCCTCAGCCAGGATCTCGTAGAACACCGTATCCTCATAACAGGCGATGGCCTCGTGGATGCCGCCTTCGGCAAAGGCCTTGGAGGGGACATCCTCACCCTCCCAATTCTCCACCAGAGCCTGCATGGGGGTGCCCTGGCAAAGACCGAAGAGCTTGCTCTCCACATGGTCGTAGTCGCGGAACCGATCCTCGCCCCGAATGGAGTTCAGAACCCAGTTTCCAATATACACAAGGTCCAGCAGACGCCGGAATTCCTTGCTGGTCAGATTGATCTGCATGATAAAGAATCCTCCCGGGAAAAATGCTGCACCCATTATACCAGCGATCCCGGGAAAAAACCAGAGGAAAATCAAAAATTGTTGGTATTCCCCCGGCGGCCCGGTTATGCTGTAACAAATCGTCTTTGAAAAGAGGCTGAAACTATGAAAAAGTTAAGTGTCTGTATCCTCTTCGGCGGTATGAGCCCGGAGCATGAGGTCTCCCTGCGCTCCGCCGAATCTGTGCTGAATAACATTGATCAGGAAAAATACCACCTGCTTCCCGTGGGCATCACCCGCACCGGCGAGTGGATTCTCTACACAGGCTCCGACTACTCCCTGCTGCCCACCGGCGCCTGGGAGACTTATGAGAATAACCGCCGGGCTGCCATCTCTCCCGTCCGGGGTCAGGGCCTGCTGAGCTTTGAGGGGGACTGCGTGGTTCGGGAAAAGATCGACGTGGTGTTCCCCGTCCTCCACGGCGAGAACGGTGAGGACGGCGCCATGCAGGGTCTGCTGCAGCTGGCAGGAATCCCCTATGTGGGCCCCCATGTGGCAGCTTCCGCCGTGTCCATGGACAAGACCCTGACCAAGCTGGTCATCGACCAGGCCGGTGTGCCCCAGGCCGCCTGGCACCTGGTTCGTGCCACCGGTCTGGAGAACCGGATGGAGAAGGTTGTGGAAACCCTGGAAGCCCGGTTTGAATACCCCATGTTTGTCAAGCCTGCCGGCACCGGCTCCTCCGTGGGTGTGAGCAAGGCAGCCGACCGGGAGACCCTTGTGAAGGCGCTGCTTGCCGCCGGTAAGTATGACGAAAAGATCCTGGTGGAAGAATTCATCGACGGCCGGGAGATTGAAGTGGCGGTTATGGGCAACGACAGCCCCGTGGCCTCCATCTGCGGCGAGATCGACTCCGGCGCCGAGTTCTATGACTACGATGCCAAGTATATCACCGACACCTCCACCGCCTATATCCCTGCCCGGATCAGCGAGGAAGTGGCAGAGCAGGTTCGGGACTATGCCGTTCAGGTCTACAAGGCCATCGGCTGCCAGGGCCTGAGCCGTGTGGATTTCTTCGTGACCCGGCAGGATCAGCGTGTGGTGTTCAATGAGATCAACACCCTGCCCGGCTTCACCTCCATTTCCATGTACCCCAAGCTCTTCGCCGCCAGCGGCATTCCCTACAGCCAGCTCATCGACGAGCTGCTGACCCTGGCCCAGGAGGCGGCAAAATGAGCAAAATCCCTGTGATGCTTACCATCTGCGGTAAACAATTCTATGACGGACAGGAGCCGGATGTGATCGAGCTGGTCACGGAGGGCACCCTGGAGCTGCAGAAGCAGGTCTGGGAGATTGCCTACGAGGAAACGGATCTGACCGGCCTGGCAGGCGTGACCACCGTGTTCCGGGTGGGCCCCAGAGGGGTGAGCCTGAAGCGCACCGGACGGCTCCAGAGCCAGATGATCTTCCGGGAGGGCGTCCGCCATGAATCCCTGTATCAGATGGAGTTTGGCGCGCTGATGATCGCGGTCCAGGCTCAGAAGCTTCGCCATACGCTGACGGAGCAGGGCGGTACCGTGGATCTGACCTATGCCATCGAAATCGAGAATTCCGCCGCCGGTACGGTGGAATACCACCTGGATGTGAAGGCAATCCAATAACTGAGAAAAAACCGCTTCCGACGATGGAAGCGGTTTTTGCGTTGGTAAGAATGGAGGGAACGGCGACTCCTGCAGGTGTGCTGCATCAAGAAAACAGCTCCGATGCCAGTCTGCCCCGGCTCAGGGCCCGGTACAGGGCAAGGCCCAGGGTGTACAGCACGATGGCCTCCCCGGCGGCAACGTACAGGGCGTTGATCCAGAAGGCCGCCATGGTAAAGCCCGTGTCCCCCAGGTATACCGTCAGCTCCCAGCCCACCAGAAGGGCGTTCCAGAGGGCTGGCATGGCAAGGCCGAGGACAGGACATCCAAAAACGCGGAGTTTCCGGGTCAGATACATGGCGGCGCAGGCAAGCAGGGTTGCCAGACTGCCCACCAGGAAATCCAGGGGCAGGGCTCCGGCGAAGCTCAGATTGAACAGGAGACAACCGATGGTCAGTCCGGGAATGGCCGCCGGGGTGAAGAAGGCCAGCACACACAGGGCTTCGGATGCTCTGCACTGGATGCTCCAGCTGGCAGAGCCGGGGAGCAGAAGATTCTGCAAGTGGGTCAAAGCGAAATACATGGCGCCAATGACGGCGGCATGGGTGATCAAACGGGTTTTCTTGCGCATAAGGGTACCTCGATACAGACAGTATGCCCCCATCCGCAATAAAAAAAGAGCGCAAAGCGCCCATCCACTAAAATCCCTAGTTTTGTTTACCGACAGGATGGTCACGAACTGTCCTATTAGGGAACCTCTGAATAAATCGTCTGTGGCAGCTGACGGATCTTTTGACCCAACTTATCCGTTTGAAAACCGGGAAATACACAAAGTATTCCTCCGCTTTCCAAACTTCAATTTGGGCCAAAATCTCTCGCCATCTGCTCTTGCCGATTGAATCAGAGCTTCCTTAGA
>JAFVMW010000083.1 GCA_017506735.1 Oscillospiraceae bacterium
GATTCGCTGCGCGGAGCACCACCTCGACGTCCCGACCCAAAATCCGACCTCGATGGGCGGATTTTGGGAAATATGGTGTGGTTACGAGGCGGCAATCGGAGATTGCCGAGCGGGTCGTCGAGGACGCCGACCCCTACGATGGGTTATTCCACACTCTACTACCAACTCCAATTTGACTACCAATGCCGTGTTCGAGCGGTTTCCGCTTGCATGGCGTTTTCCGGTGCAATAACGCACGAATCGCCCGTGGGGGCATCCCCACAAACTCCAATTTTCCGAACAAAAAAACCGCACGCTCTGCGTGCGGTTTTAGAATATGTATCGGGTTATCTTCTCAGCCGCTGGCGGCGGTAGCCCTTGCGGTCGAAGAGGACGAGGATGATGATGTCGATGACCAGAATGCTGGCAACGATCAGACCGATCTCCCAGCAAATGGCGGTGAGGGCGGAGTAGAGCATGGCATCCTGGGCCAGATCCCGGTAGCCGTTGCAGAGGACAGCCATGACGATGGTCATCACAAGACCCATGCCCGTCCAGACAAGACCGGCCAGGCGCTGGGTGAACTGCCACACCTCCACGCTGGACATACCCCAGTAGAACCGGTAGCCGTAGGTATGGTTGGCTTCCGGGGCAGGGATCAGCAGATAGCACAGACCGAAGCCCAGCAGGCACAGGGGGCCGATGAGCACCGCGATGCGCAGCACCAGCTCCAGATGGCTGAACAGGGCGCCCAGATCCGGCAGCAGGGCGGTGGGGTCAAAGTCTGTCAGAAGGGATTTTACAAAATCGATCATTGTCCTCTATTCTCCTCCAGGATCTTGGTCAGCTCCCGGATGAAGGTATCCACATCCTTGAACTGACGGTAAACCGACGCGTAACGAATATAGCTGACCTCGTCCAGAGGCTTCAGCCGTTCCATGACCATCTCACCGATTTTCTCCGTGCTGACCTCCCGTTCCAGGGTACTCTGGACGATCTGCTCGATTTCGGTGGTGATCCGTTCCAGCTCCGCCATGGGCACCGGACGGTTGGCGCAGGAGCGCTTCATGCCGGTGAGGATCTTCTGACGGTCGAAATCCTGCCGGGTGCCGTCCTTTTTTACCACCACCATGGGCAGGCTCTCCACGATCTCATAGGTGGTGAACCGGCGCTGGCAGCCCAGGCACTCTCTCCGGCGGCGGATGGACAGATTGTCCTCCGAATGACGGGAATCCACCACCTTGCTCTCCTGATAACTGCAGAAGGGGCATTTCACAGGGCGTCAACTCCTTTGCGTAGCTGTTTTTTCCATTATAACAAATCAATGAATTGGTGTAAAGTACCATTTTTTGCTTGCCTTTCCCTGTCGGGGGCTGTACAATAAAACGCGAAAGCAATTACCCCAACTCCGGAGGTTTTCTATGAACTACATTGCCTCATTACGCTACAGACAGCTCTATACCCTCTGGGGCGGACTGTTTGGCCTCACCGCCCTGCTGGGACTGCTGTTCCCCGGCGCAAAGGGAATCGGACAGGCCCTGCTGATTGTCCTTGCCGTGGGCTTTTTCCTTCCTCCCTGGCTGATTCTGATCAAGGCCAGGGCCGCAGGGGTGAAAAAGCACATCATCCTCATCCGCTGCCTGGCGGCAGCGTCCCTGGCGGCCACGCTGGCGCTGCTCTGCGCCGGAATCCGGTCCCTGGCCCTGGGCGAAGGGGTGGGCCAGCTGATCCACGTGCTGACAAGCATCCTCTGCGCCCCTCTGACCTGCGGTAATTTCTACGCCCTGCCCATCTTCCTCTGGGCCACACTGCTGTTCGGCTCCTTCGGGAAAAAGGGACGATAAATTGGAATTTGGCGGCGGCGCGCCGCAAAATGCAATCTTGCACAGCGGTTCCCTGCATGGGGGCCGCTGTTTATGTTGATTGCTCTTATATTTTGCAGGATGGGATATTTTCCTTGCGTTTTTCGTTGTTTCGGAGTATGATATTGCTATTCAATGTAAGCGAGGTAGAAGCAAATGTCCGTGGCAGAAATCGTGAAAATTCTCAATGACATCGCCTGGGGCCCATGGATGCTCCTGCTGCTGGTGGGCACCGGCGTGTACCTAAGCGCCCGGGTGGGCTTTATCCAGTTCCGCAGATTCGGCTACGCCATGCGCAACACCCTGGGCAAGGTTTTTTCCAGACAGTCTGCCGGTGACGGCGAAATCACCCCCTTCCAGGCGGTTTCCACCGCTCTGGCTGCCACGGTTGGCACCGGCAACATCGCCGGCGTCACCGGCGCCATCTGTGTGGGCGGCCCCGGCGCTGTGTTCTGGATGTGGATCTCCGCCCTGTTCGGCATGGTGACCAAGTATGCCGAGGTGGTGCTGGCCATCCGTTACCGGGAGCGCAACGCCCAGGGTGACTGGGTGGGCGGCCCCATGTATTACATCCGCAACGGTATGGGCAAGCAGTGGCGCTGGCTGGCGGTTGTGTTCTGCGTGCTGGGCGCTCTGGCGGCCTTCGGCATCGGCAACATGACCCAGGTGAACACCATCGCCACCTCCATCAATACCGCCATCGATTCCTTCGGCGGCTCCACCGCCGCGTTCACCGTGAAGCTGCTGGGCCAGACCGTGCCCGTCTCTTCTCTGATGACCGGCGCTGTGGTTGCCATGATTGTGGGCATGGTGCTCTTTGGCGGCATCAAGCGCATTGGCGCTGTGGCAGAGCTGATGGTTCCTGTGATGGCTGCCATCTACATCGCCGCCTCCCTGGTCATTGTGGCGTTCCATCTGGACAGCCTGGGACATGTGTTCGCCATGATCTTCCAGGGTGCCTTCAGCGCCGACGCTGCCCTGGGCGGTGCCTTCGGCATTACCATCATGACCACCATCCAGAAGGGTGTTGGCCGGGGTGTGTTCTCCAACGAGGCAGGTCTTGGCTCCGCGCCCATGGCCCATGCCGCTTCCTCCGAGTCTGACCCGGTGAAGCAGGGTATGTACGGCATTTTCGAGGTGTTCATGGACACCATCGTCATCTGCACCCTGACCGCCCTGACCCTGCTCTGCGGCGCGGGCGACAAAATCGTCTGGGGCCAGAGTGCCGGCGTGGAGCTGATCAGTGCCTCCTTCTCCAGCGTGTTCGGCGCCCAGGTGGGCTCCATGGTGGTGGCTGTGGGCATTACCCTGTTCGCCCTGTCCACCATTCTCAGCTGGAGTCTTTACGGCAGCCGCTGCTGTGAATATCTGTTGGGCAGCAAGGCCGCCAGAGTCTACCAGATCCTCTTTGTGGCAGTGATTCTGGTGGGCGCAGCCCTGGAGCTGGAGCTGGTGTGGAACATCGCCGACACCCTCAACGGCTTCATGGCCCTCCCCAACCTGGTGGCTCTGCTGGGCCTGAGCCCCGTGGTCGTAAAGCTGACGAAGGAGCATTTCTCCAAGTAAAAACCAAAGGAGCTGGCGCACAAACAGCGGTATGAGGAAGTGTCCGCCGATGCAGGCTATGAAAGCTTGGAGAACTATCTGTATCTGGAAGCCAATGGACAGGTCAGCTTCATCAAGCCCACCAATTACGAAGCCCAGAAGACGAAGAAGTACCGCTCCCAGATCGGCCGGGTCGAGAACATGA
>JAFVMW010000073.1 GCA_017506735.1 Oscillospiraceae bacterium
CCCAAAATCCGCCCATCGAGGTCGGATTTTGGGTCGGGACGTCGAGGTGGTGCTCCGCGCAGCGAATCAGAATCCTGGTGATTGCCGGTGGCAATCACACATTGATTCAAACCGTCCCCTACGGTATCATCGAAACACCCCCACAAACTCCAATTGTTAGAACTGCTGTTGTCGAGCGGTTTCTGCTCGCATGACAACTGCAAACGCACCTGCGCACGAATTGTCAGCGGCGACTCGCCGCCAAACTCCAATTTGACAAGGAGGTACCGTTCCATGATCCGTATCGCAACCGAAAAAGACATCCCTGCCATGCTTGCCATTTACCGGCCCTATGTGGAGAACACCACCCATTCCTTTGAATATGACGTGCCCTGTCTGCGAACCTTTACCCAGCGCTTTTATGACCACATTGCCCAGTTCCCCTGGCTGGTGTGGGAGGAGGAGGGCCGGGTGCAGGGCTATGCCTACGCCGGGGCGCCCTGGGAACGGGCAGGCTACCGCTGGTGCGCCGAAACCTCCATCTACCTGGCGCCCCAGGCCCAGGGCCGGGGGGTGGGCCGGGCCCTCTATGCCCGGCTGGAGGAGCTGCTGGCGGCCCAGGGCTACCGGATGGTCTACGCCGTGGTCACCGGAGAGAATACCGGCTCCGTTGCCTTCCATGAGCGGCTGGGCTACCGGAAAACGGCGGTGTTCCAAAACTGCGGCTTCAAGCATGGCCGGTGGCTGGATGTGGTGTGGCTGGAGAAGGAACTCCGGGGCGATTTTGTACCCTCCGGATTTCCCAGAAATTGGATAGAGCTTGCATAAAATACAGGGGGCGCAACCGATAAATCAGACATTTTTACGGATAAACACACCAGGAAAAGGCTTGGATTGTATAAAACGACGGAAAAAAACGATTCTTTTTAGATAGTTTGTCTCTTTCGAAAAGAGCAAAAATATGGTATGTTATCCGTGGAATCATCTAGCCCGTTTTTGGGGGAGGTCTGCCCTTTCCCGGAACCGAGGCTGACCGGCATTTACCCTTACCCCCCGCGCGGAGAAACATTCCGCTAAGCAAATCTGAGGAAAATAACATATTTCAAAGGAGCTGTGACCATGTATTTCCACAAAAAGCGCGTTATCGCCATGCTGCTGGCCGGTGGCCAGGGCAGCCGCCTGCATGTCCTGACCCGGAAGACCGCCAAGCCTGCGGTTCCCTTCGGCGGCAAGTACCGCATCATTGACTTCCCCCTGTCCAACTGCGTCAACTCCGGTATCGACACCGTCGGTATCCTGACTCAGTATCAGCCTCTGGAGCTGAACGAGTATATCGGCAACGGCCAGCCCTGGGGCCTGAACAAGACCAACAGCTGCGCACAGGTTCTGCCCCCCTATGAGCGTAACGACAAGAAGTCCGGCTGGTTCGAGGGTACCGCCAACGCCATCTACAAGAACATCGACTTCGTCGATCGCTTCGATCCTGATTACGTGGTCATCCTGTCCGGCGACCACATCTACAAGATGGACTACAACGCAATGGTGGAGTATCATGTTGCCAACAACGCTTCCTGCACCATCGCTGTCCGTACCGTGCCCCTGGCTGAGGCTTCCCGTTTCGGCATCCTGAACACCAACCCCGACAACTCCATCTACGAGTTCGAGGAGAAGCCCAAGGTTCCCAAGTCCACCAACGCCTCCATGGGTATCTACTGCTTCAACTGGAGCGTCCTGCGTCAGGCTCTGATCGAGGACGAAGAGGATCCCAACTCCGATAAGGACTTCGGCAAGAACATCATTCCCAAGCTGCTGGGCGAGGGCCACAAGATGATGGCTTACAACTTCGACGGCTACTGGAAGGACGTGGGCACCATCTCCTCCCTGTGGGAAGCCAACATGGAACTGCTGGGCAAGGAGCCCGAGTTCGATCTGCGCGGCGGCCCCAACGAGACCATCTATGCCCGTAACGACGCTCATCCCGCTGCTTACATCGACGAGGACGCAAAGGTTTCCAACTCCCTGATCGCTGAGGGCTGTGAGATCTACGGCACCGTCAAGCACTCCGTCGTTTCCGTGGGCTGCACCATCGGTAAGGGCGCAATCGTTGAGGATTCCGTGGTTATGCCCGGTGTCGTCATCGAGGAAGGCGCAATTGTTCGCCATGCCATCCTGGGCGAGAACAGCAAGGTCGAGACCAACGCTGTTGTCGGCGGCGTCGACAAGAACGAGATCAGCGTCACCTCTAAGGACGCTGTTGTCAAGGCTAACACCGTGCTGGCTGCCGGTGCAATGCTGTAAGAGACAACGAAGGATAATAGGAGGAACCAAACTATGAACGTTATGGGTATCATTTTTGCCAACGATGCCACCACCGGCGTGCTGACTGAAAAGCGCACCATGGCATCCCTGCCCTTCGCTGGCCGCTACCGTCAGGTGGACTTCGCTCTGTCCAATCTGGCAGCAGCAGGTGTCCGCCATGTGGGCATCATTTCCCGTCACAGCTATCAGTCCCTGATGAACCACGTCGGTTCCGGCGAGGAGTGGGGCCTGGAGCTGGGTGAGGGCGGCCTGGAGTACCTGACCCCCTTCGCACAGTCCGTCAAAGATTCCTACCGCGGCAAGCTGGACTCCCTGCACACCGCTATGGACTTCCTGAACGAGGGCGCTGCTGACGAGCTGGTCGTTCTGATCGACTCCGCCATCGTTTCCAACGTCAACATGACCGAGATTCTGAACGCACACATCGCCTCCGGCAAGGATGTCACCGTCGTCACCAAGCGCGGCATCTGCAACGGCGAGAAGAAGATCGACCTGGCCCTGAACGTGGCCGACGGCGAGATCAAGGACATCATGGTTGACTATGCCGCTTCCGAGGCTTACACCGCTTCCATGGACATCTTCGTCACCAGCAAGGCATGGCTGATCAACATGGTCGAGTCCGCAGTTGCCCACGGCAAGTGCCACATGGACCGCGACCTGATCATGAACGGCTGGCAGACCGGCGTTGTCTCCATCAACGTTTATGAGTTCGACGGCGTTGCTCTGTTCAACGAGTCCGAGGAAGAGTACTACCACAACACCATGGCTCTGCTGGACAAGGATGTCCGCAACAACATCTTCTCCGGCAACCATGCTGTCTGGACCAAGACCCGTGACCGCGTTCCCTGCTACTACGGCGAGAACGTGAAGATGGAGAACGTCCTGGTTGCCGACGGCTGCATGCTGGAAGGCGAGGTCGAGGACTCCGTCCTGTTCCGTCAGGTCACCGTCGAGGAAGGCGCAGAGGTTGAGGACTGCATCATCATGAATGACTGCGTCATCGGCAAGGGCGCTGAGGTCAAGTACGCAATCCTGGACAAGGAAGTTACCGTTACTCCCGGCGCCAAGATCTGCGGCACCAAGGAGCATCCCATCGTCATCAAGAAGGGTGAGACTGTATGAAAATTGCAATTTTAGCTTCTGAAGGCGCACCCTACGCCAAGTCCGGCGGCCTGGGTGACGTTATGGAGGCACTGCCCGCTGCGCTGAGCCGCATCGAGGGCAACGAGGTGGTCTTGATCCTGCCTTACTACAAGAAGATCAAGGAAAACCCCAAGTATGAAGTGGAGCAGGTTGCTGAGTTCCAGGTTGGCCTGGGCTGGCGTACCCAGTACTGCGGCGTCATGAAGCTGACTAACCGTGCTGACGATGTTACCGTCTACTTCCTGGACAACGACTACTACTTCGGCGCCCGTCCCGGCGCTATCTACGGCGATGACGACGACAACGAGCGTTACGCCTACTTCTCCAAGGCCTGCCTGGATACCATGGCTGTCGTGGGCTTCATCCCCGACGTGATCCAGTGCAACGACTGGCAGACCGCCCTGGTGCCCACCTACCTGAAGGCTGTGTACCGCGGCATGTTCCCCAACACCAAGGTCATGTACACCATCCACAACATCGAGTACCAGGGTTGGTCCAACGCCAACTTCTTCGATGATGTGCTGCGTCTGCCCTGGGATTGCCGGAACACCCTGGACATGAATGGCTCCGTCAACGTCATGAAGGGCGCCATCGAGTCCTGCGACCTGGTGACCACCGTTTCCGAGACCTACGCCCGTGAGCTGATGTACCCCTACTACGCCCACGGCCTGGACGGCATCATCGCCGGCGCCTCCTGGAAGCTCACCGGTATCGTCAACGGCATCGACTACAACACCTTCAACCCCGAGACCGATCCTGCTCTGCCCGCCCACTACAACGCCGACACCATCGACGAGGGCAAGGCAATGTGCAAGGCCGAGCTGCAGAAGGAACTGGGCCTGCCCGTGAACCCCGACGTGCCTCTGCTCGTCATGGTCACCCGTCTGGCCGGTCACAAGGGTCTGGATCTGCTGTGCTACATCGCCCGCAGACTGCTCAACGAGGAAGACATCCAGATGGCCATCCTGGGTACCGGCGAGGCTCAGTACGAGAGCTTCTTCCGCGGCCTGGAGGCTGAGTTCCCCGAGAAGGTGGCTGCCAAGATCACCTTCAACCTGGGTCTGGCTGCCCGGATCTACGCCGGCGGCGACATCTACCTGATGCCCTCCAAGTCCGAGCCCTGCGGCCTGAGCCAGATGAACGCCATGCACTACGGCACCGTGCCCGTGGTTCATGCCACCGGCGGCCTGAAGGACACCGTCCCCGGCGTCGATGACAAGGGCGAGAACGGCCTGGGCTACTCCTTCCAGAGCTACAACGGCGATGACTTCCACAACGCCATCAAGCGCGCTCTGAAGCTGTACAACGAGGACAAGGAAGCATGGCGCGCCCTGCAGGTTCGCGACATGACCACCGACTTCAGCTGGAACGTGCCTGCCGGCCGTTACATGGAGCTGTTCAAGCAGATGATCGGCGAGTAATCGCGGAGCTTCTGTCGGAGAAAAAAGTTTGGAGCAACCGGTTGTTTGACAGGTTTTTGCCTTGACTTTTTCTTCCATTCGTGCAATAATCATCCAAAGGGTCTGCCCCGGCAGGCCCTTTGTGATGTTATTATTCTGAAACGTTTCATCATCCATAGAGAACCCTCGAAACCAAACGGAAATTGAGAATTGAAAATGGAAAATGAATAAGGCTCCCCTTGAGGGGTAAGCGAAGCGCAGTCGCGGTAGTGAATGACAGCCCTGTGGGCTGTCAGAGCCGCGACCGGGTTGCCCACAGGCAACTGACCGCAAAGCGGTCTGAGGGGTGGAAGGCAGCAATGATGTACCAGTTCCCTCCGGCAGCCATTCACCCCTCCGGCCCTTCAGGCCACCTCCCCTCAAGGGGAGGCATTATACCCGGAATTTTCTACTTTCAATCTTCAACTTACGCCACCAAAATTTTGATTACAGGAGCATCCCTATGCGAATTTTGTATGACAGCAAGCTGCTTGAGCACAAGAACCCCTTCGGCACTCTGACTCCCGATCAGGTGTGCCGCGTCAGCATCCACATCCCTGCCTCCGTCATGACCACCGCCGTGACCATGAGCATCACCGCTGAGGACGGCACCCCCAGCCAGAGTGTGAAGCTGACCCTGGAGAAAAAGAAGGGTCCCTACGAGATCTACACCGGCGAGTTTTCTCTGAAAACGGCAGGCCTTTATTTCTATTTCTTCCGCATTGAGCATAAAAACGGCTCCTTCCGCCTGTTCAAGCAGGGGGACGACACCAACATGGAGGCCGGTGACCTGTGGCAGGTCAGCTGCATCCCTGCCGATTTCACCACCCCCGACTGGGCCAAGGGTGCCATCATCTACCAGGTTTTCCCCGACCGGTTCTGCAAGGTGGGAAAGTGCGACCTCACCGGCAAGCTGGAGCCCTACACCGTCCATTCCGACTGGTATGAGGAGGTGGAGTGGCGGCCCAATGAAAAGGGCGAGGTGCTGAACAACGACTTTTACGGCGGCAATTTCAAGGGCATTATGGAAAAGCTCCCCTACCTTGCCTCCCTGGGCGTGACCATCCTGTATCTGAACCCCATTTCCAAGAGCTTCTCCAGCCACCGCTATGATACCGGCGACTACAAGACCCCGGACCCCATGCTTGGCACCGAGGAAGAATTCACCCAGCTCTGCGAGGAAGCCCACAAGCTGGGCATGAAGGTGATTCTGGACGGCGTGTATTCCCACACCGGCTCCGACAGCCTGTATTTCAACCGGAAGGGCAGCTTCGACGGCCTGGGCGCCTACCAGTCCAAGGAATCCCCCTATTATGACTGGTATACCTTCTACGATTACCCCAACAGCTACAATTCCTGGTGGAGCTTCGATACCCTGCCCACGGTGAAGAAGATGAACCCCAAGTTCATCGAGTACATCATCACAGGCCCCGACAGCGTGGTGGAGCACTGGCTGAAGGCCGGCTGCGACGGCTTCCGGCTGGACGTTGTGGATGAGATCCCCGACGAGTTCCTGAAGCTCTTAAAGGATAAGATTCGCCAGGTGAAGCCCGATGCCTTCCTCATTGGCGAGGTGTGGGAGGATGCCTCCAACAAGATCGCCTACGGCAAGCGCCGCCGCTATTTCGTGGATGGGGAGCTGGATTCTCCCATGAACTACCCCTTCCGCACCGCCATCATCAACTTCATGCGCCGCATCGATGACGGCCGGAATTTCAAGAACACCGTCATGTCCATTGTGGAGAACTATCCTCCCCAGGTCATGGCCTGCGCCATGAACCTGCTGGGCACCCATGATACCTCCAGAATTCTCACCGCTCTGGTGGATGACTTCAACGGCGACCGGGCCGCCAAGGCAGCAAGACGGCTGACCCGTTCCCAGATGAACACCGCCGTGGAGCGCCTGCTGGTGGCCTCCTTCCTCCAGTACACCCTGCCCGGCTGCCCCAGCCTGTACTACGGCGACGAGGCCGGCATGGAGGGCTACGGCGATCCTTTCTGCCGCCGACCCTTCCCCTGGGGTCGGGAGGACCGGGAGCTGATGACCCATTTCAAGCGTCTGGGCTTCCTGCGCACCCACTGCGAGCCCCTGCAGAAGGGCGATATCAAGTTCTTCCAGGGCGAAAATATGCAGATCGGCTTCACCAGAAGCTACAAGGGCCAGACCGTCCGGGTCTACGTCAACCGCTCCAGTGATGACTGGGAGATCCCCGTGGGCCGGATTCTGCTGGGCTGCAATATGCACACCGTTGCCAAGGACGCCCTGGTGCTGGGCCATAACGGCTACTGTGTGGTTCTGGAGATGAACTGATGGAATCTGAGCGTTATTTCTCCGGCTACTGCCGGGTGCTGGACAGCGCCAGAGTGGTGGAGGTGATCCTGGAGGACGGGATCGTGACGGAAACGGACTGCCGCTACGGCCAGTGCGACTTCCAGCCAAACTGCCCCATCGCCAGGGCCATTGAAGAAGCGAAACAGAATTGAGGAACACCCCTCCGGAAAAATTCGGAGGGGTGCTTTTTTGAGCGGCGATCCGCCGCTGACAATTCGGATCTTTGGATACCGCCCGACCGGAATGGGGGAGCAATGTACAGCCAAATTGGAGTTTGTAGTGGAGCGTGGAATAACCCATCGTAGGGCGAGGGCATGCCCTCGCCCTATAGAGGAATATCCAGCAGCCCGATAAACTCCGATTTCCTTGTCCCATTACAGAAAAGCCGGGAAACAGATTGCTCCGTTTCCCGGCGGTTTTTATTTGGGATTAGCCCGGATAATGGTATTCCGCGCCGGAGAACATGATGGAGATATGCTCACCGGTGGAGATGGAGGTCACATGGATGCTTACCGTCAGATCCAGGCTGCCGTGCTTGAAGATTACGAAGGTATCCTCAGCAACGGCACAGTAGAAGCCCAGGTCTTCCAGCAGGTCCATGTAACGGGACAGAGCGCCGGAACCGGCTGCGGCGTTGACCTTGCTGGACTTGTAGGTGTAGCTGCCGGAGGACTCGATCAGGCTGTAGAATTCAGGCTCTACACCGAACAGCGCGCCGAAGTCGGGGACATAGGGACAGGCTTCATAGAAGAGAAGCTCGCCGTCGCCACTGCCACCGCCGCCGGGGGTGGAGCCGCCGTTGCCGCCCACGCCGTCAGGCTGAACGTAGGTGGTCACAGGATCGCCCAGGCCCATGTCGATGGTCCATTCGCCGCTGGCTTCCACCACGAAGAAGTACTCCTGGCCCACCACCAGTGTCTCGGTGACGTTGCCGTTGTAGGGATCGGACTCGTTGGCCAGCAGCTCATAGTCATACTCTCCGCCGCCGACCTCGTAGATCTTGACGCAGAAGTAACGATCTTCCACATTGGTGAGGTGGAACACAGCACGGGAGCTGGTGGCAACAAAGGTGCCGGTGACGATATCGCCGTAACCACGGATATTGGTGGTAGTGGTGCCGGAAACACGCTTGAAGTGGACGGTCCAGCTGCCGCTGGCGGAAACCTCCATCACACCGTTGCTGATGGCTGTGCCGATGGTATCCTCCAGGAAGGCCTGACCGGTACAGGGATCGGACTCGTTGGCCAGCAGGGTGTAATCATACTCACCGTAGCCGTAGTAGAGCTTGATGGAGAAGTAGCGGTCCTCCATGTTGAAGTACTCGCAGTACCACTCGCCGGCAGGCAGGTTGATGCCGGTGATCACATCGTCGCCGTAGCCGGTGTAGGTCAGATAAGCCTCCACATCATCGGGATCGGGGTTCAGGGTGTCATCGGGCTCCGGCTCGGTGGGCTCGGTTTCCTCGGGGGGAGGGCCGTAGTGGTCAGGCTCTCTGGGATCGCCCTCGTAGATGTCCAGGATGGTGACCCAGCCCCATTCCGGATGGTTGCACTTGCCGAATTCCACGGTCAGGTCCGCATCGGGATGCCAGTACACGTTGTAGTAGTAATCCGTGTCCTCGGTGTAATACTGGACATCAAAGCCCCTGGTCAGCAGCAAATCGCAATAGCCATCAGCCCAGTCTGCGTACAGGGAAATGTCGTAAATATAGCAGGTACCATTGCCATTAGCACTGGAAGGGGTATCCAACAGGATGGCACCCACATAGGAGCCGAAATCGGGAACTGTGGGATAGTCCTCGTAGGAATAATAGCCGGGGTCACGGGGGTCGCCGACGTAAATGCTTACAAAGGTAACCCAGCCCCATTCGGGATGGAGGGAGGTGCCAAATTCCACGGATAGGTCTTCGTCAGGATGCCAGAACACCTGATAGTCGCTCATCTCGTTCTCGAAGGCAAACTGAACACTGAAGCCTTCCTCCAGCAGCAGCGCCACATAGTCAGCTGCAAGCTCGTCGGTGAGTTCCAGGCTGTAATTGTAGCATACGCCGTTGTAGATGCCGTACTCGTCCACCAGCTCTGCATCGAACCAACTTCCAAAATCGGGAACCACGGTGGTGTTGGGATAGTAATCCATACCGGGCTCGGTGGAGCCGCCGCCGGAGGGGGCCTTGGTCGCATCGCTGCCCTCTACCTCGACGACAGCCAGATCACCCAGGGGGTTGCTGGTCCAGTAGCCCACATCCACGGTGATGTCCATGGTGCTGTGCTTGTAGGTGTCATAGTCGAAGTCGATGATGGTGCCGTAGGTAGTCTTCTGGTACACGAAGCCGCAATCCTCCAGCAGCTCCTTGTAGGACTCCATCTCAGCGCTGGAAACATCCCACTTGCTGTAGTAATAGGCGCCGCCGGTGCCGCCCATCAGCAGGGAAGCGTTGGCAACCACACCCAGATCGGGAACAGCAGGATGATTCTGGTAGAACACGATGTCAGAGGGTTCATCAGGCTCGGTGGGGGGAGGGGTGGGATCATCGGGCTCCTCGGGATCGGGGCCAACAGGGTCGGTGGCAGGGCCGTTGACGTTGCCGCGGTAGAATTCCACAATGCCGTTGACGCCGAATTCCACATAATACTGGTCGGAATTCCACTCCAGGACAATGACGCCGATGGAATTGTTGTCCAGATACAGATCCTCCCACTCGTCATCCCAGCGCTCGCTGGGAATGATGGCACGGTAGTAGGTCAGATCCACATAGTAGCCGCCGGACAGGGTGTAGTCCTCGTACAGGTTCACCAGCTTGCCGTTCAGGCTGAACATGGAAGGAATGAGGAGGTCCATGTCAGAGTAGTTGCTCACCCGGACCTCGGCGTAGTAGTTCAGACCGCCGTTGGTGGGAATGCGCAGGGTCAGCTCCAGATCATCCCGGGACAGCTCCCGGCCGGGCTCAGAGGGCTCGGTGGGTTCCGTGGGGGGTTCGGTAGGCTCGGTGGGAGGTTCGGTAGGCTCGGTGGGTTCATCGGGCTCATCAGGCTCGGTGTCGCCGGTGTAGCCTTCGCTGAAAATCTTCACAAAGGCATAATTGCCGGAGGAGGAGTAGGTGACAGCATAGAACACGGACACATCCATATGGTCATGCTGGAACACCATGCCGTTGCTGCCCTGGGTGATGATGTAGAAATCGCAATCATTTGCAAGCAGATTCATATAGCCATCCAGCGCGCCGCTGTCGGCCTCATCCAGGTCGTAGATGTAGTAAGCGCTGTTGTCGTCCACGGTCATATAGCTGGGATCAACGTCGTAGGCTGCGCCGAAATCGGGAACAAGGGAGCAGGATTCATAGGCCTTCTCGGCAAATGCGCCGTCCCCTGAATAGGTGTGACCAAAGCGGTATTCGCTGATGGTCAGGGTGATGTTCTCACGGGTGGCCTCGGAGGTGGCAGACAGCTTGAGCTCTACCTGTCCACCGGAGTCATAGCGGATATAGCCATTGTCTGTTCCGGCAGGGGTGAAGCCCCAGTCCTCCAGCACACTGATGTAATCCATCAGAGCGCTGGTGCCTGCGGAAGCGTTGACCTCGCTGGTTTTGTAGACGAAGGTTGCGCTGTTGCTGGTGGTGGTGATGGAGGAGGGCACCACACCCACAAAGGCACCGAAGTCGGGAACATAGGAGCAGGCATAATAGCCGGTCTCCGTACCGGGCTCCCAACCGGGAAGCTCACCGGGATACTCGTCCACGCCGGGTACGGCAGGCTCAGTGGGTTCATCGGGCTCGGTGGGGGGAGTTACAGGCTCGTCGGGCTCCTCAATGCCGTCGGCACGGAACAGGAAGGTGACGACCTGGCCACGGGTACAGGGATTGTTGGGGCCGAAGGTGGTGGCGTTCAGACCGGAGGTAATGCCGTTCTCCACCGCCCACAGCACGGGGTTGTAGAAGTAGTCGCTGTCCTTCACATCGCCGAAGGGATTGACACTGGATTCGGGCATGGTCTGGCCGTTGGCACGCCACAGGAAGGTGACGACCTGGCCGCGGGTGCAGGTGTTGTTGGGGCCGAAGGTGGTGGCGCTCATGCCGGAGGTGATGCCGTTCTCCACGGCCCACAGAACGGGCTTGTAGAAATAGTCAGCGCTGCTCACATCGGTGAAGGGGTTGTTGGTGGAGCTGGGCTCGGGCTGACCGGCGGCACGCCACAGGAAGGTGACGACCTGGGCACGGGTACAGGGATTGTTGGGGCCGAAGGTGGTGGCGTTCAGACCGGAGGTGATGCCGTTCTGAACCGCCCACATGACGGGGTTGAAGAAGTAGTCAGACTCCTTCACATCGGTGAAGGGGTTCACGATGGGCTCGTTGTGGTCGGGGTCTTCCTCGCCGCAGACGGTGCAGCTGCCGTCCACGAAGTTGTGGCCGGTGGCGGCAACTCTGTCAGACACGTAGCTGTCGCCGCAGGAGCAGGTGTAGGTGGTGTAGCCGTCGGCGGTGCAGGTGGGGGCAGTGACCACGGCGGTGTACTGATGGGTATGCTCCAGGGCGGGGATCTCTTCCTCTTTGGTTCCGCCGCAGTACAGACAGGTGTACTCCATCAGGCCGGCTTCTGTTTCGGTGGGATCCTGGATCACAGTACCCTCGTCCCACAGATGGTCGCCGATGGGCTGGAAGTTGTCCTCATATTCCTCGCCGCATTCGCACATATACACATCGTAGCCGCCCTCAAGACAGGTGGAGGGTACGGTGAAGGCATAGGTGAATTCATGGACATGGCCGCCGCCCACGGGGGTGCATTCCAGGAAGAAGGTGTAGTCGTTGTAATAGTCATCCTCGTCCATGACGGCAATGTAGTAGGTGCCGGCGGCCAGCGTGGTATCCAGAACGAAGTAGCTCTTGCCGCTGTCGGCTCGGCCGTCATACTCTGCGACGGCCAGGAATTCCTCGTAGGGGTCCATGATGCCCATCAGCAGGGAGTCATACTGGGCCAGCGTGACGATAAGAACCTGGGATTCTTCCGCAAGCTCGAAGCGGAACACATCCGCCAGGTCGCTGGGGGTCAGGCCGCCGTTGACGGTGTAGTAGTTCTGAATGTAGTCAGCCATGCTCAGGGAGTTGTTGTACTCAGCCTCGTCGAACACAATATCGCCCACATCGGGGTGGTCGGGATCGCTGGGGGAGGTGGGGCCGCTGTAATCGGGGTCGGCTGCGCCGCAGTTGATACAGTAGCCGTCGGAGAAATCATGGCCGGTGGCGGCGGTGTAGTCATCGTAATAGTAGTCACCGCAGGAGCAGGAGTAGACGGTGTAGCCGTCGGAGGTGCAGGTGGGGGACACGGTGTAGTCATAGTAGTAGCTGTGGGTATGACTGCTGCCCGTGGAGGTGAACTCGGTGTAGAAGGTGTACTCGTTATAGTAGTCGTCCTCATCCATGAAGATGATGTAGTATTCACCGGCAGGCAGGGTGGTGTCCAGCACGAAGAAGGACTTGCCGCTGTCAGCATAGCTGTCAAAGGTGCCGGCGGCCAGGACTTCCTCGGCGTTGCCGTCCAGAATGCCGTACATCAGGGAGCTGTACTGGGCCAGGGCGACGATGAACACGTCGGAACGGGAGTTCAGCTCAAAATAGAAGAAGTCGATCAGATCGTAGGGGCTCAGGCTGGCGTTGACGGTGTAGTCATTGCGGACAACGTCAGCAAGATTGGCGGAGTTGTTGGACTCTTGCTCGCGGTAGGTGTTGTCGCCGATGTCCGCAGGCATCATAGGCTTGGGGCCTTCCGGAAGAATGGTCTCCGGAGCCTTTGCTTCCGCCCGGAAGGGCAGAATGCCCAGCAAAAGCACCAGCGCCATCAAAAGGGACAGGCATTTTTTCATGGGGGTTCATCCTTTCTTTTTGAATATTTTATGAACGATACCATTATAGCATCTGTTTTACATTTTGTCACCTGTTTTGCTGTAAATATTTGTAACTTTATGGTTTTCGACTCCCCACCGCAGGGGCATCCCATAAGCGCAAAAAAAGACACCCCCGGAGGGGTGTCCTGCGCTCACTCCAGAACCTTCACCTTGAACACGGCCTTGGTGACGGCGGCGGCATTGCCGTCCTGGATTTTCAGCTTATGGGCGTTTCCGGGCAGCACCAGCAGGAACCAGCCCGGCTCCAGCCGGACCCGAAGTTGGGCCGGGCCGGACAGTGCCCAGAAATCCCGGTCGGGGTGGGCTTCGTCCACATTCAGCAGGTCAATATCGGACACATCCACAAACTCGGTGCCCTCCGTCATGATCTGAATGTCGGCGAATTTTGCGTGGGCTTCGAAGAAGGTGTCGGCCTCGGTGACAGTCTCATAGGTGAAACTGTTGCCGTAGACATCGGCGCCCAGAAGCTCCACGTGGCCCTCCAAAGCGTCCTGGTGGGCGAAGATGTAATTCAGCGCCAGGTCCAGCTTGGGATTCATGCCCAGATACCGGGGAATGTTGGTCAGCTTGTCAAAAATCATGGGAAAACCTCCTTGTGTGATGGGGTGGATGTTGTCAGATTGGAGTTTGTGGGGACGCCCCCACGGGCGATTCGTGCGCAAGTGCGTCGATCATTGTAAGGCGAGCTGAAACCGCTCGACAACGGCAGCTCTGACAATTGGAGTTTGTGGGGCAGTTTGGTATCACCCATTGTAGGGGTCGGCGTCCTCGACGACCCGTTCGGCAATCTCCGATTGCCGCCTCGTAACCACACCGTATTTCCCAAAATCCGCCCATCGAGGTCGGATTTTGGGTCGGGACATCGAGGTGGTGCTCCGCGCAGCGAATCAAAATCCTGGTGATTGCCGGTGGCAATCACACATTGATTCAAACCGTCCCCTACGGTATCATCGAAACACCCCTACAAACTCTTATTTTTCACACACTCCTTTGAAATGAGGTTGATATACACATGAAAACCCAAATATTATCCGGCTACGACGGGGAAAGTGTCCGTGTTGCCGCAGACATTCTGAAGAACGGCGGCCTGGTGGCCATCCCCACGGAGACGGTTTACGGTCTGGGTGCCAACGGTCTGGATGAAAATGCCGTGGCCCAGATCTTCGTGGTGAAGGGCCGTCCCCAGGACAATCCTCTGATTCTCCACATTGCCGACACTCCCGACATGGAGCGGTACGCCCATGACATCCCGGCGGAGGCCTACCGTCTGGCGGAAGCCTTCTGGCCCGGCCCTCTGACCATGATTCTGCCGGCAAAGCCCATCGTCCCAAAGCGGACCACCGGCGGCCGGGACACCGTGGGCATCCGCTGCCCCGACAGCGATGTGACCCGGGCCATCATCCGGGCCGCCGGCGTCCCCGTGGCCGCGCCCTCCGCCAACACCTCCGGCAAACCCTCCACCGTCACCGCTGAACACGTGCTTCACGATCACGACGGCAAAATCGAAGCCGTGGTGGACGGGGGCCACAGCCGGGTGGGTCTGGAATCCACCATTGTGGATCTCACCGAATTCCCGGCCCGGCTTCTGCGGCCCGGCGGAATCACCCCGGAGCAGCTGTTGGGCGTGCTGGGAAGCCTGATCGTGGACGAGGCCGTCACCGCTGAGATTGACCCGGAGAAGGTGGTCAAGGCCCCGGGCATGAAGTATCAGCACTACGCCCCCCAGGCCCCCGTGGTGATCATCGCCGGTTCCCGGGAAAAGGCGGCGGATTACATCCACCATTTCTTCCAGCCCGGCGACCGGGTGCTGTGCTTCCAGGAGGAGCTGCCCCTGTACGCCGACTGCAATCCCCTGGCCTACGGCCGGGAGGATGATCCTGCCACACTGTCTGCCGGCCTGTTTGATGCCCTCCGGGAGCTGGATCGGCCGGACATCGGCAGAGTGTACGCCCGATGCCCGGAAGGCGGCGGCATTGCCTACGCGGTTCAGAACCGGCTGAAAAAGGCGGCGGCCTTCCACATCGTCAACGCGGAGGTGGCCCAGTGATCATCGGAATCACCGGCGGAACCGGCTGCGGCAAGACCACCCTGCTGACGGAGATTGAAAAACGGGGCGGTCTGGTGCTGGACTGCGATGCCATTTACCACGAACTGCTGACCCGGGACGATGTGCTTCTCAATGCCATCGATACCCGGTTCCCCGGGGTGGTGGAGAATGGGGCCCTTCAGCGCAAGCGCCTGGGGGCCATCGTATTTGCCGATCCCCAGGCCCTGGCGGAGCTGAACGCCATCACCCACGGAGCCATCCGTGCCGAGGTGGAGCGCAGGCTGGCAGACCCTCCGGCCCTTGCCGCCATCGATGCCATCGCCCTGTTTGAGGGCGGCCTTGCCCGGCTGTGCGATGTCACCGTTGCCGTCACCGCCCCTGAGGCGCAGCGAGTGGAGCGGCTCATGGCCCGGGACGGCATCACAAGGGAGTACGCCGAAAGCCGGGTTCGGGCCCAGCACGACGAGAAATGGTTCGCCCAGCGGTGTGACACCGTCCTGCGCAACGACGGCACCCGGGCAGAATTTGAAGGGAAGTGCCGCGCCTATCTTGACGGCCTGTCCCGGATGTGCTAATATAATAAGGTATGCCGCCATGGTGGAACAGGTAGACACCGCAGACTTAAAATCTGCTGAAGCGTGAGCTTCGTACCGGTTCGATTCCGGTTGGCGGCACCAAAAGAGAGGCATCCCGAAAGGGGTGCCTCTCTTTTGATATTTCAAACGGAATCGAACGATCTCTGATGCGGCGCGGATGAGCGCCGCCTGCCGGGGCTCGACCCGGCAGAACATTGCCGGAACAGGATATAAAATTGGAGTTTGTAGGGGTGTTTCGATGATACTGTAGGGGACGGTTTGAATCAATGTGTGATTGCCACCGGCAATCACCAGGATTCTGATTCGCAGCGGGTCGCACCACCTCGATGTCCCGACCCAAAATCCGACCTCGATGGGCGGATTTTGGGAAATACGGTGTGGTTACGAGGCGGCAATCGGAGATTGCCGAACGGGTCGTCGAGGATGCCGACCCCTACAATGATTCTCCATTGATCCCGGGTTCCAGTCGGGCGGTACCCAATGGCGCTGGATACGCAGGGTCCCGAAGGCCCGCGTTGTCAGCGGCGACTCGCCGCCAAACTCCAATTTGGATATCTCCGCCAAGCTTTATTGCCGGGGTTCGGGGGAATTGGGTCAGGGGATGCATGAAAATGCACCTGTCGGGATATCGGCAGGGGCATTTAATCGGAAATGGCCAAGGTTTTAGTAAAATAAGTAAAAAAGATTTGCCAAATTCGACACAGTAGTGTATAATATAAAAAACGCATGGCGTTTTGCACCAATACTACACTGCTTCGGAGGCGAATGATATGATCGGTAACCTGAATCAGCTTTCATTCCAGGCCTACGGCTCCATTGAATCAGAGCGTACTTCTGTCAGAAATGTGACCCAGAAGGCCTCTGCCAGCCGGGTTCTGGAACTGAAGTCCGGTGACGCTGCTGTGTTCTGCTCGGATCAGGAGGTCTGGATCTGCAACAGTGCCAATATGACCATTCTGTCCGTATCCGCGGACGGGGAAACATTTACCCACTTCTATCTGGACAAGGTGGTCTGCATCCGGCCCGGCATCCGGTTTGCCCTGCGACCCTATCAGGAATCCTCCACGGTGGAAGTCGCCACCGCTGTCTATCCCCAGCAGGTGGGCACCATCGCATCGGATGATAAATTCCGCATCCGCCGCCGTATGCTGGTGGAGAGCATCTACACCTTCTTCTACCAGGAGAAGGAAAAGGGCTTCATCTTCCCCGGCGAGGCCCACGCACCTCTGGAGCTGACCTATGTGGACAAGGGCAGCATCCACTCCGTGGCGGAGGGTATGGATATCCTGCTCAACCAGGGCGACCTGGTGATCTATGCCCCGAATCAGTGGCATATGCAGTACGCCGATGTGGACGTCAGCCCCAGCTTCATCACCATCACCTTTGACCTGGCCGGCGAATTCCCTGCCTCCCTTGCCAACCGGAAGTTCACGGTGCCCCAGTCCGCTGTCACTGCCCTGCAGCGCATGATGCGTGAGCATGACCAGATGGATGAATACTCCGAGGATGCCCTGATCTGCTGCCTGCAGATCCTGCTGCTGACCATGCTCCGGGAGCAGAACGCTCCCAGCGTCAACAAGCTGCGTACCGCCAACGCCGTGAACAGCGAGAACGAGATCATCCGCCGGGCCCAGCAGTTCGTGGGCGAGCACGTCCGGGAAAAGCTGACCGTTCCCCTGGTGGCCCGTCATGTGGATGTGAGCCCCAGCTATCTGACTGCTCTGTTCCGCAAGAATCTGCAGATCTCCCCCGGCGAGTACATCCGCCGCATCAAGCTCCAGGAGAGCAAGCAGATGATCCGGGAGGACAATATGAACTTCACCGAGATCGCCGCCGCCCTCCAGTATTCCACCGTCCATCATTTCTCCCGTCAGTTCAAGGACAAATTCGGCATCACCCCCACCGAGTACGCAAAGAGCGTCCGGTAAGCCCTCTGAATATCCAAAATGCGCCGTGAAAACGGCGCATTTTTTCGTCCGGGGGATTTTGATAAATTGGCCCCGGGCCCTGCCCGGTTGCATTTTCCCCTGAGATATGCTACAATAGGTATCATCTTTATTATGGGGAGGAATGGCCTGTGGAATATGGTGAGGTTCGGCTTCGCCGGGGCGAGGAAAAGGACATTCTGGCAGGCAACTGCTGGGTATATGATAATGAGGTCAGCTGGGTGGACGAGCTGTGCGAAAACGGCGGCATCGTGGATGTGACCGCCCACGACGGCTCCTTCCTGGGCCGGGGCTTTTTCAACGGCGACAGCAAGATCATTGTCCGTCTGGTGACCCGGGAAAAGGAAGAAATCAATACCGAATTCATCGCCCTGCGGATTCGGGATGCCTGGATTCGCCGCCGTCGGCTGGGCTTCGACAACGCCTGCCGGGTGGTCTTTGGCGACGCGGACGGTCTGCCCGGTCTGACGGTGGACAAGTTCGGCGAATACCTGTCCTTCCAGATCGTGTCCCTGGGCATGGAGCGGTTCAAGTCCGACATCATCGAGATTCTCGCCGCCCTCTTTGAGCCGAAGGGCATCTGTGAGCGCAACGACGTTGCCATCCGGGAAAAGGAGGGCTTGGCGCAGATGTCCGGCTGTGTCTACGGCCAGCTGCCGGAGCGCATCCGGTTCCGGGAACTGGATGCCCTGATGGAGGCAGACCTCCTCAACGGCCAGAAAACCGGCCATTTCCTGGATCAGCAGGAGAACCGGGGACGGATTCGTCCCTACTGCCGCCGGGCAAGGGTTCTTGACCTGTGCTGCCACACCGGCGGCTTCACCGTCCACGCCGCCCTCTACGGCGCGAAAAGCGTCAAGAGCGTGGATGTGAGCCAGAGCGCTCTGGATCTTCTCATGGGCAATGCCGAACTCAACGGCGTTGACCATCTGGTGGAGCCGGTGTGCGAGAATGTGTTTGACCTGGTGAAACGGGAATCCGATGCCGGGGAAGTGTACGACTTCATCATCTGCGATCCTCCGGCCTTCTCCAAGAGCCGCAAGACCCTGGACGCCGCCTACCGGGGCTACAAGGAGCTGAACTACCGCTGCATGAAGATGGTGGCCCCCGGGGGCTATCTGGCATCGTTCTCCTGTAGTCAGTTTATGACCGCTCCCCTGTTCCTCCAGATGCTCCGGGAAGCCGCCGCGGATGCCGGACGGCAGGTGCAGCTGCTGGAAATCCTGATGCAGTCCAGAGATCACGCCGCCGCCATCTATTCCGAAACCAACTGGTATCTGAAGGGCTATATTGTGAGAGTTTTATGAAGACCAAAGACATCACACGCATGGCATTGCTTACTGCCATTGCTTTGACCATATTTATGGTGGAGGCCCAGCTTCCCGGACTGGTGCCGGTGCCGGGCATTAAATTGGGTCTTTCCAACATCGTCACCGTCTGGGCGGTGTTCACCCTGGGGCCGAAGAAGGCGGCCATGATCCTGGCCGCCCGGGTGTTCCTGGGTGCGGTGTTCTCCGGGCAGATGAGTACCATCCTGTATTCCGGCGCCGGGGGAGCCCTGGCCATCGGCATCACCATTCTCTCCCGGAAATTTCTCACCCGGAAGCAGATCTGGATCGCAGGTGTGTTGGGGGCCATCGCCCACTCCATCGGACAGATGGCCGTTGCCATCGGCGTGACCCTGACCCCGGGGCTTATCGCTTACCTGCCGGTGATGATCCTCATCGGCATCTTTACGGGAGCGTTCACCGGCTTCTGCGCCCAGCTCCTGACAGAAAGGTTGAATTGGAATGGATAATTATTTCCGGATGCACATGGAGAAGCGGCAGATTGATGCCATCTCCAATCTGGGTCTGGCCCACATCGGTGACGGCGTGTTTGAGCTTATGTGCCGGGCCTGGCTCTGCGGTCACGGCGGTCTGAACGTGGGCAAGCTCCA
This sequence comes from Oscillospiraceae bacterium, assembly GCA_017506735.1. GTDB lineage: Bacteria > Bacillota > Clostridia > Oscillospirales > Oscillospiraceae > Faecousia. Next base: position 19,636 of record JAFVMW010000073.1, read on the forward strand.
CGCCGATACCATCAAGCTGGTGAAGGCCACCTCCCAGGCAAAGTTTGCCGATGCTATGCTCCCCCATCTGAATGAGGAGGAGCTGGCCCTGTACCGCCGGGGCAAGAACAGCCATGTCCACGCGGTGCCCAAATCCGCCAGCCGGGCCGAGTATGCCAAGGCCACCGGCCTGGAGGCCCTGTTCGGCGGACTGTACCTGGCCGGACAGACCGACCGGATCAATGAGATTTTTGTTACCGTAATGGAGGAGCTTTATGGCCTTTGACGCGTATTTTCTCACGGCGGTGCTGGACGAAATCCGCCGGGAAGCCACCGGTGCCAGGGTGGAGAAAATTCACCAGCCCAGCCGGGACTCCGTGATTTTCCTGCTCCGCACGGAAAAGGGACGGCAGAAGCTGCTGTTTGCCCCCAACCCTGCCGCGCCCCGGCTCCATCTGACCACCGCTTCCCCGGAAAACCCGGCGGAGCCTCCCATGTTCTGTATGCTGCTGCGCAAGCACCTGTCCGGCGCGCGGCTTGTGAAGGTGGAGCAGATTCCCATGGAGCGGTGCGCTTCTTTCTATTTTGACACCATCGACGAGCTGGGCGACCCGGTGCAGAAGCGCCTGGTCTGCGAGCTGATGGGCCGAACCTGCAACCTGTACCTGCTGGGCCCCGACGGACGGATCATCGACTGTCTGCGCCGCATCGGTCTGGACGAGGGCCGTCGGCAGGCCTTGCCCGGCCTTTACTACCAGGAGCCGGAGCCCATCGCCAAGGAAGATCCCCTGGGTCTTTCCGAGGAGGATTACAGCCGGATTCTTGCCATGCCCGGTGCGGACAGGCTGTCCGACCGGCTGATGGATGCCCTGGGCGGCCTGAGTCCCATGGTCTGCCGGGAGGCGGCGCTGTTCGCCGCAGGGGACTGCGATGCCAGGATGGAGGCGCTGTCCGGAAGCACGGCGGAGAAGCTGTGGCTGTTCTTCCGGGAGCATCTGGGCCATCCCAAGCCCTATTTCACAAGGGGCAAGGACGGAGTTCCCAAGTATTTCGCCTTCTGCCCCATCCGGCAGTACGGGGATTATGAGGAAGCGGAAAGCTTCACCGCCCTGCTCGACTCCTTCTACATCCTCCGGGACCGGAACGACGCCATGCGCCAGAAGAGCCAGACTGTGCGGAAAACCGTCACCAATCTCTGCCAGCGCATCAAAAAGAAGATGGCCATCCAGGAAAAGGAGCTGGCCGCCACATTGGACCGGGAACGGCACCGCCAGCTGGGCGACATTGTCACCGCCAACATCCACGCCATCCGCAAGGGCCAGAAGCTCCTGGAGACGGAGGATTTCTATGACGAGAACATGACTGTCATCCAGATCCCCCTGTCGGAGGTTTTGTCCCCCCAGGAGAACGCGGCGAAATTCTACAAGGACTACACCCGGATGAAGAACGCCCAGAAGGAGCTGACAAAGCAGCTGGAAATCGGCAGGGAAGAGCTTTCCTACCTGCAAAGCGTGCTGGAGGAGCTGAACCGGGCCGCCACCGAGCAGGAGCTGGAGGAAATCCGCCAGGAGCTGCAATCCGGGGGCTACCTGAAAAAGGACACGGTCAAAAAGAAGATGAAGCAGGCCAAGCTCCAGCTGCAGCGGTATGAGTCCACCGACGGCTTCGGCATCTACGTTGGCCGGAACAACCGGCAGAACGAGGAGCTGACCTTCAAGCTCGCCAACAAGAATGACATCTGGCTCCACGCCCAGAAGGTTCACGGCAGCCATGTGATCATCGCCAGCAACGGCCGCCCCGTCCCCGACGACACCATCACCGAAGCCGCCCAGCTGGCGGCCTATTACTCCGAGGCCAGCCAGGGCGAGAATGTCCCCGTGGACGTGACCCCGGTGAAGCAGATCAAGAAGCCTGCCGGCGGCAAGCCCGGCATGGTCATTTACCACACCTACCGGACGGTCTATGTGGACCCCAAGCCCGATGTGGTGCTGCCGGAGTATTGATTCTATATTGTAGGGGGCGGTGTCCTCGACGCCCCGGCGGCAATCGTGAGATTGCCGCTTTCGCGGCAGCGGGACGTCCGGGAGGCCGTCCCCTACGAATCCAATTTATCTTCCAAATCGAAATACCCACCGAAAAAGCGAAAATAATGGTTGACCTTCCGGAGGTTTTCGGTTATAATACACCGGTACGACTATGTTTGTACCCTAAAATGTGTTGCTGCGGCGGAGCGATCCGCTGTCTGAGCATAGAGAATTTCATTATAGGAGGTGTATCCGAATGAAGCGTACCTACCAGCCCACCAAGCGTCACCGTTCCAAGGTTCACGGTTTCCGTCAGAGAATGGCAACTTCCAACGGCCACAAGGTTCTGGCCCGCCGTCGTGCCAAGGGCCGCAAGGTTCTGTCCGCCTGATACAGGTGAGAGCGTTTCGTCGGCTATTCCATAATGCCGCACACACGCTGACAACAGGAGCGAGTAGCGGGGCGAATGGCTATCACATTCGCCCCGCTCCCTGTTTTTTGGGGTATTCGGGATGCGTCATTGCGAGCCAGCGGTTACGCTGGCGTGGCAATCTCCTGCGGGTATGGTAACGTACAGAAGGAGATTCCCACGGTCGCTTCGCTCCCTCGGAATGACACCTGAAAAACAGGAATCTACCCAAGGAGGGAATTTGAATGGAATACTCAAAATCCCTGAAGCTCAATCACATCTTCCGCCGTCTTTACGCCACCGGCGGCAAGGGCAACGCCTTTTTGGTGCTGTATGCCCGGCGCAACCGGGAGGGTATCAACCGGGTTGGTGTGACCGTGAGCAAAAAACTGGGAAAAGCGGTGGTTCGCAATCGGGTGCGGCGCCGTCTGCGGGAGGTATATCGGCTCCATGAAAGCCGTTTCCTGCCCGGGTGGGACATCGTTGTGGTGGCCCGGAGCCGTGCCGTCGAGGCAAGCTTTTCCGATCTGACCAAGGCCTATCTGACTTTGGCGAAAAAACTCGGTATCCTACGGGAGGAAAAGGTATGAAAAAGCTCATGCTGTTTCTCATCCGTCTGTACCGGAAGGGAATCTCTCCCTACACACCCCCCTCCTGCCGCTACATTCCCACCTGCTCGGAGTACGCCCTCCAGGCAATCGAGAAGTACGGCGCCATCAAGGGGGGCGCTCTGGCAGTCAGGCGCATCTGCCGCTGCCATCCCTGGTCCAAACGGGGCCCCTTTGACCCTGTTCCGTGACCCCACATCAATCCAACAACATCAGGAGGAACACTCATGTTTTTGGCATTCAAGCTGTCTGACCTGATCACCGTGCCCTTTGGCTGGGTGCTGGGTCAGCTCTACAATCTCACCGGCAATTACGGTATCAGTCTGATTCTGTTTTCTTTCATCGTCTACATGGCTCTGCTGCCTGTCACCGCAAAGAGCAAGCAGGGCACCATGAAGATGTCCCGTCTGCAGCCCCGGATTCAGGACATCCAGAAGCGCTACGCCTCCGACCCCAACAAGCAGAACGAAGCCATGCAGAAGCTCTATGAGGAGGAAGGCCTGAGCATGTACTCCGGCTGTCTGTGGAGCTTCGTGCCCCTGTTCGTGCTGCTGCCCCTGTTCACCATCATCCGTAACCCCATGATCTACATCCTGGGCGAGAGCGAGGAGATCGTGAACCAGATCATTGAGATCATCAAGGGTCTGGACCCCAGCCTCTTCGGCAGCAACAACTACTACGATCAGGTCACTGCCGCCTCCGTCGTCGCCAAGTACGCCGCCGAGATCAAGGAAGCCATCCCTGCTGTGGGCGAGGCTACCCTGGCCGGCATCAACTTCGAATTCCTGGGCATCAACATCGGTGCCGTCCCCTCCTTCACTTTCTGGAGCTGGGAGAAGTTTGACTGGGCCCACATCGGCCTGTTCCTGATCCCCGTGCTGTCCGCCGGCGCTCAGTTTATCCAGAGCCAGCTGATGATGAAGCTGAACAACTCCGTCATCACCAACGAGAAGGGCGTTCAGGATGAGGAAACCGCCAATAATTCCCAGGCTGCCCAGACCAGCAAGACCATGATGTGGATGATGCCCATCATGAGCCTGTGGATCGGCTTCACCGCCTCCGCCGCACTGTCCATTTACTGGTTCGTGGGCGGTATCGTCCGCACCATCCAGGACGTGATCCTGACCAAGCACTACCGCAAGATCTATGACGCTGAGGATGCCGTCCGGCTCCAGCGCGCCATGGAGGAGGAAGCCATCGAGGCTGAGAAGGAGCGCATCCGTGCCGAGCGCCGCGCCGCCAACCCCGAGGGCATCACCGCCAACACCAGCAAAAAGAAGCTCGCCAAGGCCGAGCGTGAAAAGGATGCCGCCGCCAAGGCTGCCGCCGCAAGAGAATACGCCCTGAAGAAGGGCCTGACTGTGGAAGAGACCGAGGAGAAGGAAGTTCTGTCCGGCATCCCCGAGCGTCCCTTCTGCAAGGGCCGTGCCTACGATCCCAACCGTTACCAGCGGTAACCAGGAGGAGTAACTACACATGGAAAAGAGCATTATTACCACCGGCAAGACCATCGACGCCGCCGTTGAGGCAGCCTGCGCCCAGCTTGGTCTGACCCGTGACGACATCAGCTATCAGGTGCTGACCCTGCCCAAGAACGGCTTCCTGGGCATCGGCGCGGTTCCTGCCAAGGTTCAGGTGACCTACGAGGCCCCCGATCTGAAGCCTGCCGAGCCCAAGGCCGCACCTGCGGAGCCTGCCGCTCCCAAGGTGGCCCTGTCCTCCGCTTCCCGTTCCAAGCCCAAGACTGAGAAGCCTGCCGCTCCCAAGGCAGAGCCCAAGGCCGCTCCTGCCCCCAAGGCAGAAAAGCCCGTGGAAGTCAAGGCCGAGGCCAAGCCCGAGCCCAAGGCAGAGAAGCCCGAGAAGGCGGAAAAGCCCAAGGCTCCCAAGGCAGAGAAGCCTGCCAAGGTCAAGGAGCCCAGAGAGCCCCGGGAACCCAAGGCTCCCAAGGCCGAGCGCACCTACGAGGCTGCCGCTCCCGGCTCCAACGAGGAGAAGATTGAGCAGTTTATCAAGGGCCTGCTTGAGAACATGGGTTCTCCTGCCGTCCCCCACGCATGGCAGACCGAGGAAGGCACCTACCGTGTGGATCTCACCGGTGAGGGTCTGGGCTTCCTGATCGGCCGCCGGGGCGAGACCCTGGACGCCATCCAGCACCTGGCCAACTACGCCGTGAACCGGAATGTGGAGGGCCACATCCGCATCAATGTGGATGCCGAGTCCTACCGCCAGAAGCGTGAGGACAGCCTGCGCCGCTACGCCCGGAAGAAGGCCCAGCAGGTGCTGAAGGTCCGCCGCCGCACCACCCTGGAGCCCATGAACGCCTACGAGCGTCATGTGATCCACGCCTCCCTCCAGGACATGGACAACATCACCACCCACTCCACCGGCACCGAACCCAACCGCCGCGTGGTCATTGAGTACGTGAGATAAGCGGCGAGTCGCCGCGGACAATTCGTGCGCAGGTGCGTTTGTAATTGTCCAGCAAGTAAAAACAGCTCGATAACAGCATTCCATAGGCCGCCCACCCGGGCGGCCTTTTTCCGTGGATGGGGAATGGGGACCGCCGTGGCGGTCCCCATTGGGTATGCAGAAGCAGTCCCAAATACGAATCGTAGGGGACGGCGTCCCCGACGTCCCGTGCCGCGTAAGCGGCAATCAGAGATCGCCGAGCGGGTCGTCCAGGAGGCCGACCCCTACAAACTGGTTAATCGACAGTCTGAAGGCCGCCCATCCGGGCGGCCTTTGCCGGCTTCATCGGCTCTGCAAAACCCCCAGCAGCTCCAGAAGCTCCAGGGCCTGACGCTCGTACCGGTCCCGGAGCTGTTCCGTCACCCCCTGGGGCAGCCCGGGGAGCTGGGCATCCTCCAGCAGAGCCAGGCCCTTTTTCCGCAGCTCCCAGCACTGCTGCGCCAGACCCTCCGGGGTTCCCCGGAGGCTGTGCCGGGGCTGGGACGGACGGGGGAGGTCTGTGAGGGAGCAAATTCCTGCCAGAATCATCCGGTTTTTCCGGTTCTCCTGCCGGAGCCGGGCCATCAGCCGGTTCCCCGACAGCAGGGGAAGCCGGGCAAGCTGGCTGTAAAACGCTTCCGTTTCCTCCTCCAGCGCCATCAGCGCCTGGAGCGGCTCCTCCCGGGTCTGTCCGCCCCGAACCCGGTTCCATACCTGCCGGGCCTGAATGGGATCGATTTGGTCCATAAGCCACCTCCTGCTTTTCTTCAGAATCAGCCTATGCGCCGGGCCGGAAAAACAGAACCGGAATGCCCCCGAAAGCGGTGGGGTTGATTTTGTTTGGGAAATATGGTATATTATGGTTAAACCAAAAGAAATGCGGTGATTTTATGAAAAAAAGAATGCTGCTCCCCTTGCTGGGAGTTTTGATGGCAGCCCTGCTTGCCGGCTGCTTCTGTTCTCACGACAGCTGGGCCGAGGCGGACTGCGATACCCCCCGTACCTGTGAAAGCTGCGGCAAAACCGAGGGCGAGCCTGCCGGCCATGACTGGCAGGAGGCCCGTTGCGATCTCCCCAAAACCTGCGCCCGGTGCGGTCTGACCGAAGGCGAGCCCGGTGTCCACGACTGGCAGGAGGCCGCCTGCGAGACCCCCAGGCGCTGCACCCTCTGCCATGCCACCCAGGGCGAGCCTGCCGGCCACTACTGGATGCCTGCCACCACCGAGCATCCCCAGACCTGCTCGGTCTGCGGCAAGGAAACCGGTGAGCGGATTGCCACCGATCCCCGGTTCACCACCGCCGCCAATGAGCCCCTCTTCGGCATCTGGGAGGGCGAGCTGACCGTACCGGTCACTGAGCTGGGCATCGGCCTGACGATGGAGGGTATGACCGCCCGGATGGCCTACCGGGTGATCTTCAACAACGACGGCACCATGCTGGTGAGCCGTGTTCCTGTGGATGGGGAGGAGATCCTCCGGGCCATGGCCGCCCAGGAGGCGGAGCAGGTCTACCTGCTCTTTGAGTGGGACGGCTACAGCCGTGCCGAGGCGGAAGCCGCCATCCGAAAGACCTACGACATGACCATGGAGGAATATGTCCGGATGCAGATGGGAGATGTGGACGTGCTGGGAATGTTCTCCGACCAGGTGGAGCAGTACGTGTACTACCTGGAGGGCCAGATCCTCCACCGGGCCGCGGACTGGAGCCGTCAGATGGGCCGCAATGCCTGCACCCTGGAGCGGAATGTGCTGAACCTGTCCCTGGACGGCGCGGAAGCCGCCCCCTTCACCCGGGTAGAGGAACGGGGCCGTTAATTTGCAGCTTACCGCGGTGAAATGCTGAATTGTGGAGTCGCTTCGCAACAGATATCAAATTCATTATTTTTATCAACAAAGACAACTTCCCCCTGCCGCTGAATTATGCGGCAGGGGGAAGCATTTTATTCTACAGTCACATCCAGACCCAGCTCGCTGGGCATGAACCGGGGGCAGACATTTTCGGAGGAGGTGATGACGGAGGCGGCCAGGTAGGTGCCGATGTCCACGGCATCCTTCAGACTCTTGCCGTAGGTCAGGCCGATGGATACGCCGGCACAGAAGGCATCGCCTGCGCCGGTGGTGTCCTTCACCTGGACAGGCCGGGCCGGGCAGATGCCCTTGTCGCCGCAACGGTCTGCATACACCGCGCCGTCGCCGCCCATGGTCACCACCATGGCAGGAATGTTGGCCCGAACAACCCGGTCGGACAGAATATCACGCATCTGCTCCGGGGTCTTGCCCTCATAGTCGTCCAGGAACAGCAGACCTGCCTCCTGCTGGTTGCAGATGAAGCAGTCGAATTTCTGGAGGAAGTCCCGGCGCTCGGCGGCGATGCTCATGTTGGACACCAGGGCATAGAGCTTGGTGTGGTATTTCGCCGCCAGGTCAAAGACCTTCTTGACGATGTCCTTGTGCAGATCCACCTGGAGCACCACAGAATCGGCGTTTTCGAAGATCTCGTCGCCTTTGTGCTCCAGCAGGTCCACCAGAGGGTAGGCGTTGGGCCGCTTGGAGATGGAGCCTGCCACATCGCCGTTGCTGTCGAACACTGCCAGCCACAGGCCCAGACCGTCGGGCTGGGTCAGCACATAGTCGCAGTTGACCTTGTGCTTGCGGAGCTTTTCCAGCACGGCCTTGCCCATGGGGGAATCATCCACAATGCCCAAATAGGTGGGCCGAAGCTCCACGTTGGCGATGTCCTCCACCACGTTCCGGGCCACGCCGCCATGGATGTACTCCACCCGGCCCACATTCCGTCCGGTGGGGATGTAAGCGTCCTCCGGGAAGCCCTTGATGTCCATAAAGGAAGTGCCAATGACTACGATACCCATGAATTGATCCTCCTTGGATGGTGTTTTGATTGAAATGATGTAGGAAAATTGGAGTTTGGTGAGCTGTCTTATTTCGTAGGGGACGGGTTCCCCGTCCCCTACGGTATCATCGAAACACCCCTACAAACTCCAATTGTCAGAGCTGCCGTGTTCGAGCGTGGTGCTCCGCGCAGCGAATCCAGAATCCCAATGATTGCCGGTGGCAATCATACCGATACAAATTCAACTCGCATGACAACTGCAAACGCACCTGCGCACGAATTGTCAGCGGCGACTCGCCGCCAAACTCCAATTGATTTACGCCTCCACGTACTGAATTGCCACGCATTCGGGGCCGCCCTGGGTGATGAAGGCAGGGCTCAGGGGCAGAATCTCGTAAATTGCGCCGGGCATTTCCGCCTTCAGCTTCTTCAGGGCCAGCTCGGCGTTTGCCAGGGTGCCGGCATGGGAGATATACACACGCCAGCCTTCACCGATGCCGTGCTTTTTCAGCTGCTCTGCAATGAACTTCACCGCGTGGGGGAAGCCCCGGCGGATGCCGGCGATGGTCAGACGGCAGCCGTCCTCGGTCTGGGTCATGATGGGGGTCAGATTGGCGGCCTTGCCAACATAGCTGACCAGGGGGGACAGTCTGCCGCCCCGGCGGAGATAGTCAAAGTCCGCAGGCACCAGGAAGCTCTTGGCGGAGTCGATCTTCTTCTCCAGCCAGGCATGGATCTCCTTCACGGATGCGCCGCCCTTTGCCAGCTCCACAGCCTTCTCCACCATGTAGCGGTGGGGGCCGCAGAGGGTCCGGGAATTGATGACGGTGAGCCGGTTGCTGTTTTCACACATCCGGGCAGCGGAAACGGCGGAATTGTAGGTGCCGGACAGGCCGTCGGCCATGCAGATGTTCATGACCTCTTCGCCGGGGTAGGACTCGTACAGCTCCGTGACCGCGCCGATGGCAGGCTGGGAGGAGGTGGGCATGTGGCCCTGACGGATGATGGCAACGAACTCCTCGGAGCTGATCTCGTCAAACTCCCGGTAGGTCTTGCCGGCGATGGTGACGGACAGAGGGGAAACGGCAAAGCCGGCCTCTGCCGCCTGGGTGGTGGAATACAGGGTGGAAGTGTCGGAAATAATGCGTACCATATGAAATACCTCTCTTCTTTCTTGGTTCTGGAGCAATAGAATGGATAAATCGAAAGTGCGGTTTGTGGGAGGGCATTGCCAAACGGCGCTTAGCGTTTCTGCCGAAAAAGGTCGATTCTTTTTCTATATCATACCCTTTCCACCGGGGGTTTGTCAACTTCGGTGTGGAGGAAACCCGGTCTACCGCTGGGAGAAATGGGGTTCGGAATGGAGAAAATCCCCTTTTTGTCTTGACAAATGCAAAAACCAGGCCTATAATGATACAAACCGTTGCGGAAGAGTAAGTAGCCATGCTTCTCCTTTTCCTCAGAGAGCCGCGGATGGTGGAATCGCGGTGAAAAGCAGTGTGGTGAATGGACTTCCAAGGGCAACCGGAAAAGAGGGTATCCCCCTCTGAGTATGCGCGCCGGAGCAGACACTCCGTTACCAAGGGTCAGCGTATGTCAGTACGCGTAAAGTGGGCGCGGATCGCGTCAAGCCGGGTGGCACCGCAGGAATCTTCTCCTGTCCCAGCATTACGCTTGGGGACGGGTTTTTTTATTTCCCCGTCCCTCCGGAAAACCGAAAGGAGATCATCATCATGTCTGAACAGAAAATTCCTTACAAAATCTACCTGGAAGAAAGCGAGATGCCCACTGCCTGGTATAACCTCCGGGCCGATATGGTCAATAAGCCTGCTCCCCTGCTCAACGGCGAAACCCTTCAGCCCATGACCGAGGACGAGCTGTCCGAGGTGTTCTGCCGGGAGCTGGCCCGTCAGGAGATGGATGACACCACCGCCTATTTCCCCATCCCCGAGAAGATCCGGGATTTCTATAAGATGTACCGTCCGGCCCCCCTGGTCCGGGCCTACTGCCTGGAGGAAAAGCTCCAGACCCCTGCAAAGATCTACTATAAGTACGAGGGCGGCAATACCTCCGGCTCCCACAAGCTGAACTCCGCCATCGCCCAGGCCTACTATGCCAAGGAGCAGGGCCTGACCGGCGTTACCACCGAGACCGGCGCCGGACAGTGGGGCACCGCCCTTTCTATGGCCTGCGCCTACCTGGGCCTGGACTGCAAGGTCTACATGGTCAAGGTCAGCTATGAGCAGAAGCCCTTCCGCCGGGAGGTCATGCGCACCTACGGCGCCTCCGTCACCCCCTCCCCCTCCATGGATACTGCTGTGGGCCGGAAGATCCTTGCCGAGCATCCCGGCACCGGCGGCTCTCTCGGCTGCGCCATTTCTGAGGCTGTGGAGGTTGCCACCAATACCCCCGGCTACCGGTATGTCCTGGGTTCCGTGCTGAACCAGGTCATGCTCCACCAGTCCATCATCGGCCTGGAAACCAAGGCGGCCCTGGACAAGTACAACGTCAAGCCCGACATCATCATCGGCTGCGCCGGCGGCGGAAGCAACCTGGGCGGTCTGATTGCCCCCTTCATGGGCGAAAAGCTGAGAGGCGAGGCGGATTATCAGATCATCGCCGTGGAGCCTGCCTCCTGCCCCTCCATCACCCGGGGCGTGTACGCCTACGACTACTGCGACACCGGCGCCGTCTGCCCTCTGGCCAAGATGTACACCCTGGGCTCCGGCTTCATCCCTGCCGCAACCCACGCAGGCGGTCTGCGCTACCACGGCATGTGCCCCACCCTGAGCCAGCTCTATGACGACGGCCTGATGGAGGCCCGGAGCGTCCAGCAGACCGAGGTGTTCGAGGCTGCCGAGTATTTCGCCAGAGTGGAAGGCATCCTGCCTGCCCCCGAAAGCTCCCATGCCATCAAGGTGGCCATTGACGAGGCACGCAAGTGCATCGAAACCGGCGAGGAAAAGACCATCGTTTTTGGCCTCACCGGCACCGGCTACTTCGATATGTTCGCCTACGAGCGGTTCCACGACGGCAAGATGACCGACTACATCCCCACCGAGGAAGAGCTGGCCGCAGGCCGTGCAAAGCTGCCGAAAGTTGAATAAATACCGAAAGGAGCGGCGAAAGCCGCTCCTTTTTTGTGGGGAAGCCCCCACGGGCAATGCGTGCGTAAGCGTGTCAGTCAATGTAATGCGAGTTGAAACCGCTCGACCGGGCCCTGCCCGGTTGGATGATGAATTTGGTACTGGAATAATTGCATAAAAACATTGCAATTTATTTGTATATGTGGTATAAGTAAATGTTGAGAGATTATCTTACATTTTGCGTCGAGAAGGAGACGATTGTATAATGCCCAATCAGGAAAATATCCGAAATATTGCCATTATCGCCCACGTTGACCACGGTAAGACCACTCTGGTTGACGAAATGCTGAAGCAGGGCGGCATCTACCGGGAAAACCAGGCCACTGTGGACCGGGTCATGGACTCCGGCGACCTGGAACGGGAGCGCGGCATCACCATTCTGGCGAAAAACACTTCCATTTACTATAAGGACACCAAAATCAACATCGTGGACACCCCCGGCCACGCCGACTTCGGCGGCGAGGTGGAGCGCATCCTGAAGATGGTCAACGGCGTTATCCTGCTGGTGGACGCCGCGGAGGGCCCCATGCCCCAGACTCGTTTCGTGCTGGGCAAGGCCCTGGAGCTGGGCCACAAGGTCATCGTCGCCGTCAACAAGGTGGACAAGCCCGATGCCCGTGTCCATGAGGTCATGGACGAGGTTCTGGAGCTGCTGCTGGATCTGGATGCCACCGACGAGCAGTTCAACTCCCCCACCGTATTCTGCTCCGGCCGCCAGGGCACCGCTTCCTACGGCCCCGACGAGATGGGCACCGACCTGGTTCCCCTGTTCGAGACCATCGTGAATTATATCCCTGCCCCCCAGGGAGACGAGTCCGCGCCCTTGCAGCTGCTGGTTTCCTCCATCGACTACAATGAGTATGTGGGCCGGATCGCCATCGGCCGCATCGAGCGGGGTACCATCAAGGTCAACCAGGAGGTCACCATCTGCGACTACCATCAGGAGGATGTGAAGCAGAAGGCCAAGGTCGTGGCTCTGTACGAGTACGACGGCCTGGGCAAGAAGCCCATCCAGACCGCCTCCGCCGGTGAGATCGTGGCCCTGTCCGGCATCGCTGACATCACCATCGGCCGCACCATCTGCGCCCCCGAGGCAGCAGAGCCCCTGCCCTTCGTGAAGATCTCCGAGCCCACCATCGAAATGACCTTCGCCGTCAACGATTCTCCCTTTGCCGGCCGGGAAGGCAAGTTCGTCACCTCCCGGAACCTCCGTGACCGTCTGGAGAAGGAGCTGATGAAGGACGTTTCCCTCCGGGTTTCCGAGCAGGGCACCGATGCCTTCAACGTGGCAGGCCGGGGCGAGATGCACCTGTCCATTTTGATGGAGACCATGCGCCGGGAGGGCTATGAGTTCTCCGTTTCCACTCCCCGTGTTCTGACCAAGGAGATCGACGGCAAGCTCTGCGAACCCATCGAGCGGATGGTTGCCGATGTTCCCGAGGAGTGTATGGGCAGCGTCATCGAGAAGATCGGCAAGCGCAAGGGCGACCTGTTGGGCATGACCCCTGTGGGCAACCGCTACCGTCTGGAGTTTATGGTTCCCTCCCGTGGCCTCTTTGGCTACCGGAATGAGTTCCTGACGGACACCCGTGGAGAGGGCATCATGTCCTCCGTGCTGGACTCCTACGCCCCCATGAAGGGCGAGATCGAGCGCCGCAGCGTGGGCAGCCTGATCGCCTTCGAGTCCGGCGAGGCTGTGACCTACGGCCTCCACGCAGCCCAGGAGCGCGGCTCCCTGTTCATCGGCCCCGGCACTCCCGTTTACGCCGGCATGGTGGTGGGCGTGTGCAGCCGGAACGAGGATATGACCGTCAATGTCTGCAAGCGCAAGCAGCTGACCAATATGCGTGCCTCCGGCTCCGACGAGGCCCTGCGTCTGGTGACTCCCAGAATCTACTCCCTGGAGCAGTGCCTGGAGTTCCTGGCCGACGACGAGCTGCTGGAATGCACCCCCAAGAGCCTGCGTATCCGCAAGCGGGAGCTGGATCACGGCATCCGTATGCGCGAGCTGATGAAGCGCCGCAACGCAGAGCAGTAAGCAATCAAAAATCAAGGGCACACCGCAATGCGGTGTGCCCTTTTGAACAACATGGGGAGTTGATACGAACTCTTAATAAAACAGCCTGACGCTCACCGGCCTAAATTGCACCAGAATGCGTTCTCCTCCTAGGTGGGCGACAGCCCACCGTCGTCGTCGGCCTTTTCTGGCACAATTTATCCTTGCTGAGCATCTAGGCCGTTCTATCAAGAATTAGTATGAATTGGAGTTTGGCGAGGTGCTTCTATGATACTGTAGGGGACGGGAAACCTGTCCCCTAGGATGAGGAATAACCTTTTGTAGGGAAAGGGCATGCCCTTTCCGATCACCTTTCGCCTTGCAGCAAGGTCGGTTTTATGGTAAGGCACTTGGCGTCTGCATCCAACCGGCTATTATGAAAACTGTGAAGTGGTCGGCGGAGGCATGCCTCCGCCCTACAGAGGAGTATCCAGCAGCCTGATAAACTCCGCTTTGGTTACGGCTTGCTGTCAGGCTTGGGACTTTCTGTTTCGGGCAGGGGGGCCGGTTCGGCGGAGGCCTGCTCCGCTTCGCCGCGGAGAATGTCGTCCCGGAGGATGCGGTAGCCTGCGGCAGCCAGGGGGACGCCCAGGAACATACCGGCAATGCCCATGATGCCGCCGCCTACGGTGACGGCCGCCAGAACCCAGATGCCGGGCAGGCCCATGGAGGAGCCCACCACCTTGGGATAGATCACATTGCCCTCAAACTGCTGCAGCAGCACCAGGAACACCAGAAACACCACAGCCTGCCAGGGGTCCACCGTCAGAATCATGAAGGCACCCACGCCTGCGCCGATGTAGGCACCGGCCACGGGGATCAGGGCGGTGAAGGCGATCAGCGCGCTGATCATGGTGGCATAGGGCAGCTTCAGCAGCAGCATACCAAAGCAGCACAGGGAGCCAAGGATCACCGCTTCGATGCACTGGCCCACAATGTAGCGGTGGAAGCAGTCATCCACCACACCCAGCACATAGCACAGGTTCCGGTACCAGTCATCCTTCAGATACCGCCGGGCCATCCGGTGGAACTGGCTGCCCAGATTTTCCTTGCCGGACAGCAGGTAGATGGAGAAAATCAGCGCCACCAGGCCGGTGACCAGGGCGGAGAACAGGGTGCTCACCGTGCTGACCAGCACGTCCATCACACTGCCCAGACCGGATTTGATCACATCCAGAATCTGGTTCAGCACGTTTTTCCAGTCGATGTTTTCCAGGGGCGCAAGCATTTCATCGGACAGCAGGCCCCACTGGTCGATCTTGTCCAGCACCTCGTCCATGAACGCGGGCAGCTCCGCCACAATGAGCCGGACACATTCCACCAGCTGGGGCAGGATCAGCAGGACGATCAGTCCCACCACTGCCAGCAGGGTGATGAAGGCCAGCAGAATGCTCACCGTCCTGCGGATGCCGCAGAAGTCCTTCGTTTTGCCGGGAAGCCGCTCCTCGTAAAAGCGCATGAGGATGTTCACCACATAGGCAATGCCGCAGCCCAGGAATACCGGCACCGAGGCCCCCAGCACCAGCCGGATCAGCTCCGCCGCCCGGGGCCAGTAATGCACCGCCAGATACAGGGCAAAAACACTGGCGCCAATCTTCAGACAATCCTTGACGGTTACTTTCATAGCACAGTTGCTCCTTTTAGGGAAGCTCTGAATAAATTGGCAAGAGGTGGTGGCGAGAGATTTTGCTTCGATGGAAAGTTTGAAAAGCGGAGGAATACTGTATGTATTTCCCGTTTTTCAAACTGTACCAGCGGAGCAAAAGATCCGCCATCCACCCGAAGGCGATTTATTCAGAGGTTCCTTAGTTTTTCTTCTCTTATTATATGCCACAACCCCTCAGGTTGCAAGCGAAAGTCAAATTGGAGTTTGTGGGGGTGTTTCGACGATTCCGTAGGGGACGGCGTCCTCGACGTCCCGACCCAAAATCCGACCTCGATGGGCGGTTTTTGGGAAATATGTTGTGGTTACGAGACGGCAATCGGAGATTGCCGAGCGGGACGTCCAGGAGGCCGTCCCCTACAATGGTTGTCCATTCCTTATTTCTCCGGCAGCTCCCGTTTTCTCAGGCTGTTGGCGGCCCGGAACAGGTCTGCCAGAGCAGAGGTCAGGGTGCGGCGCATCTGCTCGTCCTCGGTCAGGGTGCGGATATAGTTGAGAATGTTCCAGGGCAGGATGATGTGACGGGCATCGGATACCTCGCCGGTGCCCAGAAGCTCGAACATGGCATCCACGAAGGCGTTCCGCTCCTGCCTGGTTTTTCCGGCCAGCCATTGGTGGAGGGTTCCGTTGATGAACCGGGAATCGCCGCTGATGTCCTCCACCCGGACGAAATCGCCGCCCAGAACCTCCCAGGAGTATTCGTCGTGCTGGAGAATGCTGACCTGGCGGCTTTTGATAATCATGCAGGGCTCCTCATGCTCCAGAAGCAACCCCACCACCGAGGATTCCGGCACATAGCTGTGGATCTTCGGCACCATGGCCCGGTAGCCCGGGTCCCCCATCAGGGATTCGGTGAAGCCGGGGCCGTCGTTGTTGTACACCGCCAGAATCCGGCTCTGGAGCGCCTCCGGGCATCGGGAAGCGGCGTATACCGCCAGATTGCCGCCCTTGGAGTGGCCGCAGAGGATCAGCGGATGGTCATGATGACCGGCGAAGGTCTGGGTGTAGTACAGGGCCTTCTCCTGGGCAGGGACGCAGGGCTGGAAGCTCATGTTGAAGTCCTCCTTCCAGCCCACCAGCGTGGCGTCGGTGCCCCGGAAGGCCAGCACGGCCTGACCGTTGGGCAGCAGGAAGGCCACGGCGGCGAACTGGCTCTCCAGCTCCGGCACCGTTTCACTGCGGTAGAACACCAGCTCCACATGACGGTAGCGCTCCGTCCCGGCGGCGGCCTGGAGAAGCCTGCCGTCGTTTTTCAGCAAAACCCGTTCGGCCTTGTCCGGCAGTACGGCGAAGGCATCCGCCACCACCTCCAGAGGCACCGGATGGGTGAAATCCTCCCGAACCAGGCCGTCGTAATGGACATAGGCCAGGGCAGAGAAAATCAGCCCGTCCACCGGCGTGACTCCCACAGCTTCAAAGCCAATGTCCCCACGCCAGTCAAGATAATCAAACAAGTCTGCCATATGCTACCTCCCGGGTTGAGATGGATTCAAATTTGACATTTCCTTCTACTCTAATCATATCCCCCAAATATGAACAAATCTATCACAGAAACGCGGAAAAAGCCGTCGCACCGGGGTGGTGGGACGGCTTTTACAGAAAGTTTATAATTGCTTACTTGGCGTACTTGGCGACAACGGCAGCCATGGCCTCGAACTGCTCCTCCATGTCACGGACCAGCTTGAACTGGGTCCGGCAGCGGTCCAGGTTCTGCTCGGGGTAGTGGATGCGGAAGTAGTGGTCGCCGTCCAGGTAGTCGGTCAGGAACCGGATGCCGCACTCCAGGGTCATCAGCTTTGCGCCCCAGGGCAGGTACTCCAGCTCACCGGCAGTCAGGCTGCCCTCGGCACCTTCGATGAAGCCACGGGTGTAAACCTCGTACAGGTCAATATCGAAGTTGACCTTGCTCAGATCCTTTTCGTCCTCGGCGGAGTGGTTTGCGCCGAACCGGATGGAATCACCGAAATCGTTGATGGACAGGCCGGGCATGGTGGTGTCCAGGTCGATGACACAGATGCCCTCGTGGGTGTCACGGTCGATGAGAATGTTGTTCAGCTTGGTGTCGTTGTGGGTGACCCGGAGGGGCAGCTTGCCGGAGCGCAGAGCGTCCAGGGCCACGGAGCAGTCAGCCCGGCGATCCAGAACGAACTGAACCTCCTCTAGAACCTCGGCGGCGCGGCCGTGCTTGTCGGCCTTCAGGGCGGCCTCGAACTTGGCCAGACGATCCTCGGTGTTGTGGAAGTTCACGATGGTCTCGTGGAGGGTTTCGGCAGGGTAGCCGCCCAGCATCCGCTGGAAACGGCCGAAGGCCCGGGCGGAAGCCTCAAACAGCTCGGGGGTGGCCTTCTGGAAGCAGTCGGTGTTCTCAATGAAGGGGGTCAGACGCCAGACCTTGCCGTTGGAGTCGGTGTAGTAGGGCTTGCCGTCCTTGGTATTCACCAGGGACAGGGTCTCGCGCATGGGATCGCCGCCGTTGGCGATGACCTTATTCCGGAGGTAGGAGGTGATGCCGATGAAGTTCTCCATCAGCTCCTCGGGGTGAGGGAAGGCAGCGGAGGACAGGCCCTGCAGAATGAAGCGGATGGCGTCACCCTCCTGGGGCTGGCAGACGATGCAGAAGGTGTCATTGATGTGGCCCTGGCCGTAGCGGACGGCACCCATCAGGGTTGCGGGGAAGTCGTAGGCAGCCAGAACTTCGCGGATGATGGTATCATTTTCGGGGATGTAGATCATAACGTGACAGACTCCTTTTTAGTAATAATCCGTTATTTTTCCTTGGTAATTAGATTATATTACGATTATTTTGTTTTTTCAACAGGCCCGTCCGACTGAGAATGTATCAAATTTGATGCACTTTTTCCAGACACCTCCCAAACCCCAAAACCGACGGAAAAAAACAGTTTGGCGACTCGCCGCCAAACTGTAATTTATCTGTACAATGCCGTATTCGAACGGTTTCTACTCGCATAGCAGCCATCACCCAAACCAGCGCACGAATCGCCTGCCCGGGCGCCCGGGCCGCAAAAAAACCGGGCCGTCCTTTCGGACAGCCCGGATTGGGTATGTAGAGGATTACAGATACTTCTTGATGGCCTCGGAAGCTTCCTCGGGATCGTCGGAGACGGACAGGGTCAGCTTCACGTTGTTGGTCTCAGAGAACTTGGCGGCCCAGTCGATGAACTCTTCGCCCACGTCGTGGTTCTTGCCGATGGTCTTGTACAGGTTATCGATGAAGATGTGGGTGATGTCGAAGTTGCCGGCATGCAGACCGCTGATCAGACCCTTCAGCAGGTCAACGTTCTTAACGCCGTACTCTTCGGAATCAACCAGACGAACCTTATAAGGCAGATCATAGGTCAGCTTCTTGCCGTACTCAATGCAGACGATATCGCCGGCCTCGGTGTTGACGGCGTCCTGAATGGCAGCGATCAGCTTCTTGGTCTTACCAGAGCCCTTGCGGCCCATAATAACTTTAATCATAGGAAACTCCTCCTTACTAATGCCGAATATGGCTGTGTCCATATTCTACCATTGTGTATTGTTTTTTGCAAGAACTTTTGTGACTTTTTTCAAAAGAAAAATATGGGCAGGGGAGCGGGGGCTCAGTCACAGCCGGGCTTGCCCAAAAGCCGGAACATATTGCGCTTGTAGGCCTCCACGCCGGGCTGGTTGAAGGGATTGACCCCCAGCATATAGGCGGAAATGCCGCAGCTCAGCTCGAAGAACCAGAACAGCTCGCCCAGCATCCGCTCATTGAGCTGGCCGCACTCGATGGTCAGCACCGGCACGCCGCCGTCTGTGTGGGCCTGGACGGTGCCCAGGCAGGCCATATCCTCCACGAAGGACAGCTCTTTTCCTGCCAGATAATTCAGCCCATCCAGATTCCGGGGGTCCTGGCCGATGGTCAGGCCGTCCTGGGGAGGCTCGAAGCGGAGCATGGTTTCAAACAGGATTCCGGGGCCGTCCTGAATGAACTGGCCCAGGGAGTGCAGATCGGCGGTCAGCTCCGCAGGCACGGGGAACAGGCCCTTGCCGTCCTTGCCCTCGGACTCGCCGAAAAGCTGCTGCCACCAGCGGCCCATCATGGCAAAGCCCGGCTCAAAGGACTCAAGCACCTCGACGGACTTGCCCTTCCGGTACAGGGCATTGCGGACGCCGGCGTAGAGCCACACCGGATTCTCAAAGGACCGAAGGTTGGTATTTTCCTTGCCCTCCAGGGCGCCGGACAGCACCTCCATAATGTCGATGCCGGCCACTGCCATGGGAAGCAGTCCCACCGGAGACAGCACCGAGAACCGGCCGCCCACATCGGAAGGAATCTGGAAGCTCTCCCAGCCCTCCAGGGCAGCCATCTGCCGCAGGGCGCCCCGGGTTTTGTCGGTGATGGCCCAGATCCGCTTTTTGGCGGCATCGGTGCCATATTTGCGCTCCAGCAGCCATTTCAGACTGCGGAAGGCGATGGCAGGCTCGGTGGTGGTGCCGGATTTGGAGATGACGCACAGGGAAAAGTCCTTGCCCTCCAGAAGGGCCTGGGTTTCGTTCCACTGACGGGTGGACAGGCTGTTGCCCATGTACAGGATCATGGGATCGCCCTTGCCCTTGCCCAGATTCCGGTTGGGACCCTGGAGCAGCTCAATGGCGGCCCGGGGGCCCAGATAGCTGCCGCCGATGCCCACGACGATGAATACATCGCTGGTTTCCCGGATGGTTTTTGCGGCGGCCTGAATGCGCTGGATCTCCCAGGTGGCCCGGGAGGTGGGCAGGTCCAGCCAGCCCAGATAGTCGCTGCCCTCACCGGAGCGGTCCGTGAGCGCCATGTGGGCGGCGAAAACCTCCTGCTCCGTCATCAGAAGCTCCGGCAGGGAAATCGCGCCCCATACGTTGGAAATGTCAACTGAAATCATACCTCAGATTGCACATCCTTTCTTATCAATTCGTATCCTGCTTTTATGTTAACGCAAACAAAGCGCAAACGCAAGTATTATTCTGACGCAGGATAAAAAATACCGCTATTTTATCAGCCCATTGCCTGAAAGAACAAAACGTGGTATGATAAATAAAATGTGTCAGTCAAATTGGAGTATGGCGGCGAGTCGCCGCCGACAATTCGTGCCTTCGGGACCCTGCGTGTTCAACGCCATTGGGTACCGCCCGGCTGGAACCCGGGATCAATGGATCACCATTGTAGGGGACGGCCTCCCGGACGTCCCGCGCGGCAATCTCCGATTGCCGCTTTGTAATCACGCCGTATTTCCCAAAATCCACCCATCGAGGTCGGATTTTGGGTCGGGACGTCGAGGACGCCGTCCCCTACGGCGCAATGAGACATATCATCAAGCAAGGAGGTCTTTCCTATGAAAACAGGCATTCAGGTGTCCAGCTTCCGTCCGGTGCTGAAGAATGAAGCCCAGGTGGCTTATGCCATTGACCGGATGGGGGACATGGGCTGCGGCACCGTTCAGCTCCAGTGGATTGATCCGGCGGTGGAGCCGGCCTTCATCGCCGGGGAGCTGGCCCGTCGGGGCATCCGGTCGGTGTCCGTCCAGGATTATTACACCGCCGTTGCGGAAAACCGGGACTACTACACCGAGCTGAACCGGCACACCGGCGGCACCTGGGTCTGCGTCAGCCGGATTCCCGGAGAGCTGCGCTCGGAGGAGGGCCTCCGGGAATATGTCCGCCGGCTCCGGGCCATGGCTGCCGATCTGGAAGCGATGGGCCAGAAGCTCTGCTTCCACCCGGTCAGCGCCGATTTCGCCCCCGAGGGGGAGCTGGAGCCGGTGGAGGCCCTGCTGGACGAAATGCCGGAGCTTGCAATCTGCGCTGACCTGTACCATCTCCACAAAACCGGCCGGGACATGATCGCCTGGCTGCGCCGGTACGCCGGACGGGTCTGCATGGTGCATTTCAAGGACTATGCCCCGGATGGAGCCCTGGTCCCGGCCGGACAGGGTGTCATCGACTGGACCGGCGTGGTGAATGCCTGCCGGGACACCGGCGTTGAGTACGCCTTCGTCGAACAGGAAACCTGGCAGGGCGACCCCTTCCAGCGGCTGGAGGAAGCGCTGAACTGGCTGGACGGGCAGTAAACAGTTTACGGGGCCCAAGCCTCCCCTTTGAGGGGAGGTGCCCAGTGCGCACACTGGGCGGAGGGGTGAAAGCCTACGGGATGGAAATGGTGCATAATTGCCACCTTTCACCCCTCAGTCCGCTTCGCGGCCAGTTGCCTGCGGGCAACCCTGTCGCGGCTCTGACAGCCCACAGGGCTGTCATTCACTACCGCGACTGCGCTTCACTTACCCCTCGAGGGGAGGCTTTGAGCCCTACAAACGCCAATTTGACATTCCAGTGTTTTTGCAATTTTTTCCCCTGTGGGGACTGGTATTTTTCGGCAGGATATGTATAATAAAGAGTATGAGCAACCGGTGGCTCACCGGTGACAGTACATCAATTTTCGGAGGTAGAATTATGCGTTACGGTTTTGGCATCGATGTGGGCGGAACCACCATCAAGATCGCCTTTTTTGAGAAGGACGGCACCATGCGGGACAAGTGGGAGATTCCCACCCGTACGGAAAACGGCGGCGTGAATGTGCTGCCGGACATCGCCGCTTCTGTCCGGGAATATCTGGACAGAGAAAATATCCCCAACAGTGACATCATCGGTCTGGGTATTGGCGTGCCCGGCCCCGTCAGTGATGCCGGCATCGTCAACAAGTGCGTGAATCTGGGCTGGGGCATTACCGATCTCCACGGCGAGCTGTCCGTCCTCACCGGCTTCGGTGTCAAGGGCGGCAACGATGCCAACGTGGCTGCTCTGGGCGAGTGCTGGAAGGGCGGCGGCCAGGGCGCTGAGAACATGGTCATGGCTACCCTGGGCACCGGCGTTGGCGGCGGCATCGTGGTGGGCGGCAAGCTCATCGCAGGCTTCCACGGCGCAGGCGGCGAGATCGGCCACATCACCATGGATACCACCGAAACCGAGGCCTGCGGCTGCGGCAAGTACGGCTGCGCCGAGCAGTATTGCTCCGCCACCGGCGTGGTCCGCATGGCAAAGCGCTACCTGGCTTCCCATGATACTCCCTCCGTCCTCCGGGACAAGGACTTCGAGTGCAAGGACGTGTTCGCCGCCGCCACCGCCGGCGACCAGGCCGCCAAGGAAATTCTGGAGCAGGTCTATGAGATTCTGGGCCGGTTCCTGGCATCCATCTCCTGCGTGGCTGACCCCGAGGTCATCGTTCTGGGCGGCGGTGTCAGCAAGGCCGGTCAGATGCTGATCGACGGCGCAACCAAGTATTTCCACAAGTACGCCTTCCACGCCTGCCGCTCCACCCGGATCACCCTGGCCACCCTGGGCAACGATGCCGGTGCCTACGGCGCGTTCAAGCTGGCTGTGGACGAATTCTGCAAGTAATACGTTGAAAACAGCCCGGCATACCACCGGGCTGTTTTTGTACAGACAGATTGCATTTTGTAGAGGTGTTTCGATGATACCGTAGGGGACGGCGTCCTCGACGTCCCGACCCAAAATCCGACCTCGATGGGCTGATTTTGGGAAATACGGTGTGGTTACGAGGCGGCAATCGGAGATTGCCGAACGGGTCGTCGAGGACGCCGACCCCTACAGAGGGTATCCCGTCATCTCTACAAACTCCAATTTGATGCATACGAGGAGGACTTCCTATGGAAAACATCTTAGTCATCGGCATCGCCGGCGGCTCCGGCTCCGGCAAGACCACCCTGATGAACAACATCGTAGCCCGATACGGCGAAAACATCACCGTGCTGAGCCATGACAACTACTATAAACGCCACGATGAGCTGACCTATGAGGAGCGGTGCCTGCTCAACTACGACGAGCCTGCCGCCCTGGAAACGGATCTGATGGCCCGTCAGCTGGATCAGCTCCGCCGGGGGCAGCCCATTGACTGCCCGGTGTACGATTTCACCGTCCATAACCGCTCCAACGAGACAGTGCGCATTGAGCCCAGAAAGGTCATCATCGTGGAGGGCATCCTGATTTTTGAGAACAAGCCTCTGCGCGATCTCATGGACATCCGGATTTTCGTGGACACAGACGCGGATATCCGGCTGTGCCGCCGGGTGAAACGGGACGTGAACAAGCGGGGCAGAAGCCTGGAGTCCGTGCTGACCCAGTACCAGCAGACCGTCAAGCCCATGCATGAGAAGTATGTGGAGCCCAGCAAGGCCCACGCCCATATCATTGTCCCCGAGGGCGGCAAGAATCTGGTGGCCCTGGACATGATCCTCGGCCGGATCACCCGGCATCTGGAGGGCACCGAATGAAGCCCGGCGCTCTGATTTTCGACATTGACGGAACCCTGTGGGATTCCACCGGCATCGTGGCGGAAGGCTACAACGCCCATCTGGACAAGCTGGGCCACCCTGAGCTCCACGTCACCGCCGACGGCCTGAAAAAGCTCTTCGGCAGAACCATGACCGAAATCGCCGATGTGCTGTTCCCCGGCTTTGTGCCGGAGGAACGCTACGAGATCATGGCAGGCTGTATGCACTCGGAGCATGAATTCCTGGAAAAGGACCCCTGCCGCATCGCCTTCCCCGGGGTGGTGGAAACCCTGGAGAAGCTGGAAAAGGAATTTGACCTGTATGTGGTCAGCAATTCCCAGTCCGGCTACCCGGAGCTGATGATGGAGAAGCTGGGCATCACCCATTTGTTCAAGGGCTGGCTCTGCTTCGGCGACACCGGCACCTGCAAGGGCGAAACCATCCGTACCCTGATGGCCCGGCACGGCGTGGACAGCGCCGTCTACATCGGCGACACCCAGGGAGACCTGGAAGCCAGCCGTCTGGCAGGCCTGCCCTTTGTATTCTGCCGCTTCGGCTTCGGCGCGCCGGAGGAGTACGACTACGCCGTAAATTCCTTCCCGGAACTGCTGGAGCTGTTCTGAGAACAAACCAAACCGGGGGCGGCCCAAAGCCGCCCCCGGTGTTTTATCGGAAGATGCAGTTCAATTGGAGTTTGTAGGGGAGCGTGGAATAACCCATCGTAGGGGTCGGCGTCCTCGACGACCCGCTCGGCAATCTCCGATTGCCGCCTCGTAACCACACCATATTTCCCAAAATCCGCCCATTGAGGTCGGATTTTGGGTCGGGACGTCGAGGACGCCGTCCCCTACGGTATCATCGAAACACCTCGCCAAACTCCAATTTTACAATTCCATGGCAATCTGCTGTTGGGGGGCTTCCTCGGGTTTGAGGATGGCACCGGCGGCAGGGATGGTCTTGGCCCGGTATCGGGACTCGTTTTTGATATTGGAGTCTGCAAGCAGGGCGGCGAAATCCAGGACGGCCTTTTTCTTCAGGGTCAGCACATTCACGCCCTGGGTGTTCCGGGTGGTCTTGGGGGCCAGCAGGGCCGTGGAGAACACCACGCACCGGCCGTCGGTGGAATACACCGCCACATTGGCATCTTCATTCATCACCAGAATGGTTTTCAGCGGACTCTTGTCAGAGTAGGCGCCGGTGAGCTTTTTCCGGTTGAGCTTGGTTTCATAGGCGGACAGGGGCACCCGGGCGGCCTTGCCGTTCTCGAAGAAGAACAGCAGCGTACCGGTATAATCCCCGGCAGGCACCACCTTCACCACCGTTTCCCCCTGCTCCATGGCGAGCTTGGTGGGCAGGTAGTCGCCCAGGGTGGAGGCCTTGCCGTCGTCGAACTCGGAAAGCCTTGTCTTGTAGCACTGGAATTTGTCGGTGAATACCAGCAGCTCTGCCCGGCTGGTGGTCTCCAGGGTGAAGTCCAGGCTGTCGCCCTCCTTGAATTTCTGCTCGCCGGACATCCGCAGGGACTGGGGCGTGATCTTCTTCAGATAGCCCTGCTTCGACACGAACAGGTGGACGGGGGTTTCGGGGATCTGCTCCTCGGCCTCCTCTGCCTCCTCTTCCTCGGCGGCGTTGTAGAGGATTTCCGTTTTCCGGCTCTGGCCGTACTTCTTCACCACCTGGTTCAGCTCGTCGATGATGACCTTCTGGAGCCGGCGGTTGTTTTTCAGGGTGGCCTGGAGATCCTCGATCTCCCGGATCAGATCCTCAATGGCCCGGGTCTGCTTCAGGATGTACTCCCGGTTGATATTGCGCAGCTTGATCTCCGCCACGTAGTTCGCCTGGATCTCGTCGATGCCGAAGCCGATCATCAGATTGGGCACGACCTCGCTTTCCAGCTCCGTGTGCCGGATGATGGATACCGCCTTGTCAATGTCCAGCAGGATCTTCGCAAGACCCTGGAGCAGATGGAGCCGGTCGGACTTCTTGCCGATCTGGAAGTAGATTCTCCGGCGGACGCACTCGGTACGCCAGGCGATCCACTCCTCCAGAATTTCCTTCACGCCCAGAAGCCTGGGCATTCCGGCGATGAGGATGTTGAAATTGCAGGGGAAGGAGTCCTGCAAAGGGGTCATGCGCATGAGCTTTGCCATGAGCTTGTCCGGGTCCACGCCCCGTTTTAAGTCAATGGTCAGCTTCAGACCCCCCAGGTCTGTTTCGTCACGCATATCGGAGATCTCCTTCAGCTTGCCCTGCTTGATCAGATCCGCCACCTTGTCCATGATGACCTCGGTGGAGGTGGAATAGGGAATCTCGTAGACCTCGATGAGGTTGCCCTCCTTCAGATAGCGCCACTTGGCCCGGAGCTTGAAGGAGCCCCGGCCTGTCCGGTAGATCTCCCGGACCTGGGCTTCGTCATAGAGAAGCTCGCCGCCGGTGGAGAAATCCGGGCCGGGCATGGTTTCCAGCACATCGTGGTCGGGATTTTTCATCAGGGCGATGGTTGTTTCGCAGACCTCCTTCAGATTGAAGGAGCAGATATTCGATGCCATGCCAACGGCGATGCCCTGGTTGGCGGACACCAGCACGTTGGGGAAGGTGGTGGGGAGCAGCGCAGGCTCCTTCATGGTGGCGTCGTAGTTATCCACCATGTCCACGGTGTCCGAGTCGATGTCCCGGAACAGCTCGGCGCAGATGGGCTCCAGCCTGGCCTCGGTGTAACGGGAGGCGGCGTAAGCCATGTCCCGGGAGTAGACCTTGCCGAAGTTGCCCTTGGAATCCACGAAGGGGTGGAGCAGGGTTTCGTTGCTCCGGGCCAGGCGGACCATGGTTTCATAGATGGCCGCGTCGCCGTGGGGGTTCAGCTTCATGGTCTGGCCCACGATGTTGGCGGACTTGGTCCGGGGCTTGTTCAGCAGGCCCATGTCGTACATGGTGTACAGGAGCTTGCGGTGGGAGGGCTTGAAGCCGTCGATCTCCGGAATGGCCCGGGACACGATGACGGACATGGCGTAGGGCATATAATTCAGCTCCAGGGTCTGGGAAATGGGCTGCTCCACCGTGGAGCCAACCAGTCCCATCACACCGGAGGTATTCACTTTCTTCTTTTCAGGTTCTTTCTTCTTTGCCATAAAAACTCCTTATTGGCATTTGGAATACTCGTAGGGGACGGCCTCCTGGACGTCCCCCTCGGCAATCTTTGATTGCCGCTTACGCGGCACGGGTCGTCGGGGACGCCGACCCCTACGATCCCAGGAATCACACTTAAGAGATGTCCGCCAGCTCCAGGTATTTCGCGCCATTCTCCGCGATGAAGTCCTTTCGCTGGGCCAGCTCGTCGCCGAGAAGGACATCGAAGTACCAGGCGGTGCGCTCCGCGTCCTCGGGCATGACCTTGATGAGCCGCCGGGTTTCCGGATTCATGGTGGTCATCCACATCATCTCAGGGTCGTTCTCGCCAAGACCCTTGGAGCGCTGGATCTTCACCTTCTGGCCCGAGAGCTTGTCAAGGATTTTGGCCTTCTCGCCCTCGGTGTAGGCAAACCAGGTCTTGTCCTTGCAGGTGATCTCAAACAGGGGGGACTCGGCGATATACACATAGCCCTCCCGGATCAGCGTGGGGCAGAGCCGGTAAATCATGGTCAGCACCAGGGTGCGGATCTGGAAGCCGTCGTAGTCGGCATCGGTACAGATGACCACCTTGTTCCACCGCAGGTTCTCCAGGTCGAAGGAGCTCAGCTCCTTGGCCTTCTTGCCGGTGATCTCCACGCCGCAGCCCAGAACCTTCATCAGATCGGTGATGATGGGGCTGGCGAAGATCCGGGTATAGTCCGCCTTCAGGCAGTTGAGGATCTTGCCGCGGATGGGCATGATGCCCTGGAACTCCGCGTCCCGGCTGAGTTTGACGGAGCCCAATGCGGAGTCGCCCTCCACGATGTACAGCTCCCGGCGGCTGGTGTCCCTGGAGCGGCAGTCCACGAATTTCTGGACCCGGTTGGCGATGTCCACGGAGCCGGAGAGCTTCTTCTTCGTGTTGGCCTTGGTCTTTTCGGCGGACTCTCTGGCACGCTTGTTCACCAGGATCTGTTCTGCCGCCCGGTCGGCCTCGGCCCGGTTCTCCAGGAACCAGACGGTAAGCTGCTCCCGGAGGAAGGCGGTCATGGCCTCCTGGGTGAATTTGGAGTTGACGGACTTTTTGGTCTGATTCTCAAAGCAGCCGATGGTGGAGAAGCAGTTGGTGATGATTACCAGGGAATCCAGAATGTCCGCGATGGTGATTTTCGTTTCGTTCTTGGTATACTTGCCCGTGTCCTTCAGGAATTTGTCGAAGGCGGACACGAAAGCGGAGCGCACCGCCTTGTCCGGGCTGCCGCCGTACTCCAGCCAGGAGGAATTGTGATAGAACTCTGCGTGGCTGACCTTCTTGGAGAAGCAGAAGGCGGCTGTGATCTTCAGCTTCATCTCCGGGCGGTTGGCCGCATCCCTGCCCCGGCGCTCGGTTTCCCAGTAGGCAGGCATGGTGAAGGCATCGTCCCCCACCAGCTCCTCCAGATACTGGCGGATGCCGTTTGCGTAGCAGTATTCCTCCGTTTCAAACTTGCCCCCCACCTGGCTGCGGAACCGGATGGTCACGCCGGGATTGACCACCGCCTGCCGCCGGAGCATATCCCGGTAATACTCAGCAGGAATGTCAATGTCGGTGAACACCTCGTTGTCCGGCCGCCAACGGAAGCAGGAGCCGGTCTTTTTCCGGTCGGCAGGCTCCTTCTTCAGACCGCCGATGTTCCGGCCCTTTTCGAAATGGAGGGTATATTTGAAGCCGTCCCGGCGGATGGTGGCGTCAAAATAGTCGGAAGAATACTGGGTGGCGCAGGAGCCCAGGCCGTTCAGACCCAGGGAATATTCATAGTTCTCGCCGTTTTCGCCGTATTTGCCGCCGGCGTACAGCTCGCAGAACACCAGATCCCAGTTCCAGCGCTGTTCCTTCTCGTTCCAGTCCACGGGGCAGCCCCGTCCGAAGTCCTCCACCTCCACAGAGCCGTCCTCGTACCGGGTGACGATGATGGTGTCGCCGTGGCCCTCCCGGGCCTCGTCGATGGCGTTGGATACAATCTCAAACACCGCGTGCTTGCAGCCCTCCAGGTCATCAGAGCCGAAGATGACTGCCGGACGCTTGCGCACCCGGTCCTCGCCCTTGAGCATGGAGATGCTGGAATTATCATATTGAGGCTGTGCTTTTTTTGCCATAGGTTCTAACCTCCGAAGGTTCCAATGTAAGTGACAAAGTGGAGTTTGCGGCGAGTCGCCGCTGACAATTCATGCGTTATTGCACCGGAAAACGCCATGCAAGCGGAAACCGCTCGAACACGGCCTTGGCTCTGCAAACTCCAATCTGCCCCTGTGTTTCAGGTAATAGCATTTCATTTTATTATATCCGAAAAATCCCATAAATTCAAGGCTTCCGGAGGCGCGGCGCAGGTTCGGCGATTTTTCCAAGAAACGGCAAATCGATTCGTGCAAGAATACAAATCTTTTCTGTACTTCTGGACAAACCCCTGTCCCATGGTATAATGAATACGATATCCTGACCGGTATCGGTGCCCCCGCAGAAATTTATTGTAAAGGAGCAAACCCCATGAAGAAATTCCTTTCCATGCTGCTGTGCCTGTGCATGGTGCTGTCCCTGATGCCCACGGCATTCGCGGAAGAGGCCCTGCCCCTGGCAAATGACGACGAAATCGTCATCTACTACACCAACGACGTACATACCTACATCGACGAGGATCTGTCCTACGATTTCCTGGCAGGTCTGAAAACCGCCACCCAGGCCGAAGCCGCAGGTGTTCTGCTGATGGACGCCGGCGACCATGTCCAGGGCACCGCCTACGGCTCCATGGACCAGGGCAAGACCATCATTGACCTGATGAACGCCGCCGGCTATGACCTGGCCACCCTGGGCAACCATGAGTTCGACTACAACATGACCGGCGCCATGAACGTCATTGACTGGGCCGAGTATCCCTACGTTTCCTGCAACTTCTATCATGAGGAAGCAGGCGTTGTGGGCGACACCGTTCTGGACGCGTACAAGGTCTTTGAAATCGCCGGTGTGAAGATCGCCGTCATCGGCATCACCACCCCCGAAACCTTCACCAAGTCCACCCCTGCCTACTTCCAGAATGAGAACGGCGAGTACATCTACGGCATCGCCGGCGGTGAGGACGGCTCCGCCCTCTACGAAGCCGTGCAGGAAGCCATCGACGCTGCCGCCGCTGAGGCTGACCTGGTCATCGCCCTGGGCCACCTGGGTGACGATCCTGCCTCCATGCCCTGGACTTCTGAGGAGGTCATCGCCAACACCACCGGCCTGGACGCTCTGATCGACGGCCACTCCCACTCCACCGTGGCCTACAAGGAAGTCGCTGACGCTGAGGGCAACACCGTGGTGCTGACCCAGACCGGCGAATACTTCGGCGCCATCGGCCGCATGACCATCAATGTGGAGGATCTGACCATCGCCACCGGCCTTGTGACCTACGAAGAGGTTGAAGACCCCGAAACCGAGGAGGTCATCGAAACCTACATCGCGCTCAACGGCGAAAAGACCGGCTGGGACATCACCCCCGATACCGCTGTCGCTGAGATCAAGAACGCCTGGATTGCCAAGCTGGAAGAGGAGCTGGGCAAGGTCATCGGCTTCTCCGAAGTGGATCTGAAGATCAAGGATGCCGAGGGCACCCGTCTGATCCGCTCCATGGAAACCAACCTGGGCGACTTCTGCGCTGACGCTCTGTACTACCTGTTCGACAACATGGATCTGGATGTGGACGTTGCCATCATGAACGGCGGCGGCATCCGTGCCGACGCTCCTGCCGGTGAGATCACCTACAACACCTGCAAGACCGTCCACACCTTCGGCAACGTGGCCTGCCTGCAGACCATCACCGGCCAGCAGCTGCTGGACGCTCTGGAATGGGGCGCCAAGAATGTTGGTGTCGGCGAAAACGGCGGCTTCCTCCAGGTCTCCGGCATCACCTACGAAATCCACTCCTACATCCCCTCCACCGTCCAGGCTGACGAAAAGGGCGTCTGGATCGGCGGCCCCACCGGCGAGTACCGGGTCAAGAACGTGAAGATCCTCCAGGACGGCGAATATGTTGACCTGGATCTGAACGCCAAGTACAACCTGGCCGGCTACAACTACACTCTGAGAGATCTGGGCGACGGCTTCGCCATGTTCGACGGCGCGGTCAACGTTCTGGACTACGTCATGGAGGACTACCTGGTTCTGGCCAACTACGTGGCCTCCTTCCCCGTGGACGAGGAAACCGGTCTGAACACCATCACCGCTGACAGCATCTACGCTGACCTCTACGGCGCAGGCCGCATCCAGATCATCGACTCCCTGTTCACCGACGTTCCTGCCGATGCCTGGTACGCCGAGCCTGTTGCATGGGCTGTAGAAACCGGTCTGACCGTGGGCACCTCCGCCACCACCTTCTCCCCCCTGAAGGAGAACAACCGGGCTGAGATCGTCACCTTCCTGTGGCGTGCCATGGGCAGCCCCACTGTGGACATTGAGAATCCCTTCACCGACGTGGCTGAAACCGACTGGTTCTATAACGCTGTCCTGTGGGCCTACTCCGAAAACATCGTCATGGGCACCTCCGCCACCACCTTCTCCCCTGCCGCTCCCTGCACCAGAGCACAGGCTGTGACCTTCCTGTACCGTGCCGTGGGCACCGAGGGCGCTCCTGCCGCTGCCTTCACCGATGTGCCTGCTGATGCCTACTACGCCGATGCCGTGGCATGGGCCGTTGCCGCCGGTGTCACTGTCGGCACCTCCGACACCACCTTCGCCCCCAACGCTCCCTGCATCCGCGCACAGACCATCACCTTCCTGTTCCGTCTGCTGAACAAGTAAGTCCCGGAAACAAAACGACTGCCGCCCGAAAGGGCGGCAGTTTTTGCAGGCGATGGCCTGCACCAAATTCGTGCGTGATTGCGTCAATCGTTGTTATGCGAGTAAAAACAGCTCGACAACAACATATCTGCAAATTGGAGTTTGGCGATTTGTTTCATTAACACCGTAGGGGCGACCATTACCTCTACAAACTCTACTTCCCCATTCCCCTCACCGGGCCGGGCCGGCCATGACCCAGAAGGCTACGGCGGAGGCGGCAGCCACGTTCAGGGAATCCACCCCGTGGCTCATGGGGATTTTTACGGTGTAGTCACAGCTTGCGATGGTGGCCTGGGCCAGTCCGTCGCCTTCGGTGCCCAGGACGATGGCAAGCCGCTCTTCCTTCGCCAGGGCAGGATCGTCCACAGCGATGGAGTCATCGGTCAGGGCCATGGCGGCGGTTTTGAAGCCCAGCCCCCGAAGCTCCTCCACCCAGTTCTCCCCCAGGTAGGTCCAGGGGATCTGAAACACGGTGCCCATGCTCACCCGGGCGGACCGGCGGTACAGGGGATTGGAACAGGCAGGGGTGAGCAGCACCGCGTCCATATTCAGGGCGGCGGCGGAACGGAAAATGGCGCCCACATTGGTGGGATTCATAATATTCTCCAGCACCGCCACCCGACGGGCGCCCTGGAGGGCTTCTGCCAGAGTGGGCAGCTCCCGGCGGCGCATGGCGCACAGGGAGCCCCGGGTGAGCTGGTAGCCGGTGAGCCTGGTCAGCAGATCAAATTCGGCGGTATACACCGGAATGTCGCCGCACCGGGCGATGACATCCGCGGCCTCTCCCTGGATGTGCTTGCGCTCCACCAGAAAGGACACCGGCTCATAGCCTGCGTCCAGGGCCCGGTGGATGACCTTGGGGCTTTCGGCGATGAACAGCCCATCCCTCAGCCGGTGCCGGTTCAGAAGCTGGGCCTCGGTGAGCCGGGCGTAAACATCCAGCTCCGGCGCGGAAAAATCGGTGATTTCAATGATATTTGCCATGGTTTTCCTCCCAAAGGGCGTGTTTTTCCCTTATTATAGTCCCCCGGAGCGAAGTTGTCAAAGAAAAGATGGGCCATTTGCGGATTGGATGTTTTTTTGATATAATGGGGAAAAAGGATTGTACAGGAGGTTATCCATATGTTCTGCGATCTGCACACCCATTCTGTTTTTTCGGACGGCACGGACACGCCGGAGGAGATTGTATTCCGGGCGGAGGCCCTGGGTCTGGGCGCGGTGGCGCTGACGGACCACAACTGTGTGGACGGACTGCCCCGGTTTCTGGCGGCAGGGTCGGCAAGCCCGGTGAAAACCGTCCCCGGTGTGGAATTTTCCACGGGCTGGCTGGACGGCGAGCTTCACATCCTGGCCCTGTTCGTCCGGGAGGAACACTATGATGCCATCCGTTCCCTCTGCGCAGGCCCCGACCAGGCCAAACGGGAAAGCAATCTGGCCCTGGCCAAAGCCCTGAACGATGCCGGCTATGCCATCGACTATGAAGCCATTGAGGCCGCCTCCCCCAATGGCCGGATCAACCGCTCCCAGTTCGGGGACGCGCTTCTGCGGCTGGGCTATGTGAAAACCAAGCAGGAGGCCTTCGATACCATCCTCCGGCCCGGCGGCCCCTTCTATCAGCCCCCCAAGCGGCTGGATGCCCTGGAGACCATCGGCTTCATCCGTTCCATCGGGGCGGTGCCGGTGCTGGCCCATCCCTTCCAGGATTCCAACCAGCGCAGACCTGCCGCCCGGTTCCACCACACCCCGGCCCAGATGGAGGCCTTTCTTCCCCTGGCCATGGAAGCCGGACTGGAGGGCATGGAAACCATGCACTCCTGCTTCGACCTGGACACCGCTTGTCTTGCAGACCGGATGGCAGGACAGTTCGGCCTGCTCCAAAGCGGCGGCAGTGATTACCACGGAACGGGCAAACAGGATGTGCTTCTGGGGGGCCAGTATGTGCCCATGGAGTTCTACCGGCGGCTGAAGGCCCTTTCTGAGGGGTAAAACCGGCTTCCAACCGGAGGTTGGGAACAATTTTGACCCATTCCAACCGGGTTTTTCCCCATTCCAACCATCGCTCCATTGCTTTTTCACAGAAAACATGGTATGCTGATCCCACAAAAAACAACAGAGGGAGGACAAAACCATGACCCTTGGAACCATGATTTCTGCTTACCGGAAGTCCCTGGGACTGACCCAGGAGGGCCTTGCCCAGCGGCTGGACGTGACCAATCAGGCAGTGAGCAAATGGGAGTCGGACCAGTGCTGTCCGGACATTTCCCTGCTGCCGAGAATCGCCGATCTCTTCGGCATCACCCTGGATCAGCTCTTCGGCAGAACGCCCCCGGTCACTGCCCTGGTGGGAACCGAAGAACCGGAGCCCAGCTCTGAGCCTGATCCCATCCCGGAGCCGGAGCCCCGGGAGCGGCCCCACAGAAAATCCCTGTTTGAGCAGCTGTTCCACACCACCATGGAGGCAGTGCAGAAGGCCGCCGACCAGGCCATCCAGGAGGTGGAGCAGTTCAGCAGCGGCTTCGACCCGGAGGGCGGAAAGGAAATGCCCCTGCCTCCCGCGGTGCAGCCGGACTGGGAGGATGATGACACCCTCCGTGTGGTGCTGTTCCGGGGCAAGCGGCTGGTAGCCGCCCATCCTGCCCGGCGGAAGATCACCTTCTGCTACGAGGGCACTGCGCCCATCAACATCCACAGCGAATGCAATCTGTCCTGCGAGTGCGTCAGCGGCAACGCCACCGCCCGTGGAAATCTGAGCTGCGACAGCGTCGGCGGCAGCGCCGCGGCCGGCGGTGATCTGTCCTGCGACAGCGTGGGCGGCAGCGTGGCAGCCGGAGGCGATGTGTCCTGCGACAGCGTCGGCGGCAGCGTGTCTGCGGAGGGCGATGTGAGCTGCGACACCGTCCAGGGCGATGTCCAGGCCGGAGGCGATGTGAGCTGCGAGGATGTGCGCGGCAACGTGACCGCCGGAGGCGATGTGGACTGCGGCGATGTGTCCGGCGCCGTCCGGGCAGGCGGCAATGTGAATATCGGTTAATCACGCAGCAGGGACACCCGGCAACGGGTGTCCCTGTTCAGCGTGTCAAAAAAGTCCCTTTCGTAGGGGCGACCAATGGTCGCCCCTACGGTATCATCGAAACACCCCTACAAACTCCAATTTCTCCACACCTTTGCACAAGGCTGTGGAGAAATATTTTTCTCTTCTTCATTCTGTCGCATGGTACATTTTTTGGGCGGAATGGTTGCATCTGCAACGAAATGTGGTATAATATGTTTATCACGAAAGAAAAGAGGATGTTTTATGGCAGACAAGCAAACCGCTCAGCTTCAGCGCAAGCAGATGATGCTCACGGAACCCATCCACCAGATCATTCCCAAGATGGCCATTCCCACCATTGTGGCCTTCCTCATCAACTCCATTTACTCCCTGGCTGACACCTATTTCGTCAGCTCCCTGGGCACCAACGCCACCGCGGCAGTGAGCGTCAACGCCTCCCTGGATCAGCTGATTATGATGGCAGGCTCCATGCTGGCCATGGGTGCCAACAGCTACATCGCCCGGCTTCTGGGCCAGAACAAGGACAAAAAAGCCAGCCAGGTGCTGTCCACCGCCTTCTTCCTGGCGGCAGGTCTGGGCACCCTGCTGATGGTATTCGGCAACCTGTTCATGGTGCCCATGGTCCGGCTCCTGGGCGCAACCCCCACCTGTGAGCAGTATTCCATCGACTACGCCACCTACGTCCTCTTTGCCGCCCCCTTCATGGCCTCCAACTTCGTTATGAACCAGTGCCTGCGCTCCGAGGGCAGCGCCACCCTGTCCATGGTGGGCATGGGCTTCGGCGGTATTCTGAACTGCATTCTGGACCCCATCTTCATCTTCGGCCTTGACATGGGCGTGGCCGGTGCTTCCCTTGCCACCGCCATTTCCAAGGTGGTCAGCTTCGCCATTCTGATCTTCCCCTACATCACCAGGCGGAGTATGCTCCATCTGTCCATCCGGAATTTCAAGCCCGAGCGCACCACCATGTACGAGATCATCTCCGTAGGCTCCTCCTCCATGTTCCGCAGCGGTCTGGCTGTGGTGGCTGCCATTATGCTCAACAAGCTGGCAGGCAATATCTCCGACTCCGTGCTGGCTGGCATCGGCGTGTGTACCAAGGTGATGATGTTCCCCTTCAGCATCATCCTGGGCTTCGGCAACGGCTTCCAGCCTGTGGCCGGCTTCAACTGGGGCGCAAAGCGGTATGACCGTGTCCGGGAGAGCTATCGGTTCTCCTCCAAGGTGGCCTTCATCGGCTCCCTGGTCATGGCAGCACTGGTGCTGGTGTTCGCCGAACCCATCATCGTCCTCTTCGCCGGTACGGACCCGGAGATGACCAAAATCGGCGCTTTCGCCATGCGGACCCAGGCCATCGCCCTGCCCATCCACGCCTGGGTTGCCATCGTGAACATGATGTGCGCCGGTCTGGGCAACGCAAAGGGTGCCCTGGCACTGTCCACCGCCCGGCAGGGAAGCTGCTTCATTCCCATCCTGTATCCCATGGCATGGATTTTCGGTGCCTGGGGCGTGGCCTCTGTCCAGGCTGTTGCTGATGTGCTGACTCTGGTTCTGGCCCTGCCCATTATGCTGCGCACTATGAAGCAGCTGGACCAGGCAGAAAAAGCCCTGGCCCAGCAGTAATCGTCCTCTGGCCTTGCCATGAAATACTGAAAAACCGACATGACCTGCTGTCATGTCGGTTTTCGCATTGCAATCGCAAAATCAAAAGTTATTATCCCGTTCCTGCTTCATCCGGCGGAAATAGGAACTCATTTCGTCTGCCAGTCCGGAAAGACGGTTCAGCAGCTTGGAATAGTCCCGGAGCATTTCATCGTCCTCCGCGTCCTTGTACACGATGTCGTGATCCACTTCGCCCCAGCCTTCCTCGAACAGGGTTCGGCCCTGGATTTCAATGTACTGGCCCTGATACTTGACGATATAATGGAGGGAGCGGTAGATGCCGTCGGAAATGATCTCCAGCTCCTTGCCGTCATAGATCCTGGTGTCGCCGTTGCGCTTGTAGGCTCTGGGACGTTCCGCCATGTAATAATGGCCGGGATCTTCATCAAAATCCGCAAGCCGGTCCCGGATATACAGCGCAGGATCATTTTCAAAGCAGCCGGTCAGATACCGGTGGAAATGCTTCCAATCCTCCCGGTAAAGGAAAAATACACGGATGCCGATCAGATCGGTCACAAATTTATGGAAGTTCGTGTGATCCAGCCGGGCGAATTTCTCCGGACTTTCCTTTTTCTTCCGGATCACCTTTTCCAGAAGCTGCATCACGCCCTTGGTACGGTAGCGGTAGGAATGGATACCGGCCTTTTCGATATCGTACAGGTATTCATCGATAAAGGATTTGCCGATCTCCCGAAGAGAACGTTCCATGCCGCAGTATTCCTCTTCGATCCGCGTAAGCTCCTCCCAGGTAATATTCGCTGCGATCAGGTCGTCTTCACATAGCTTATACTCTGCAAAGAATGTGTTCTTATCCATACTGTCACCCCAGGAATGGTTGTTTTGGAAATGGGATCAGCGATTCTGCTCCCGGAAGGTAATGGTGCCCTTTTCGGCATCCATGGCATCCACGATTGCCAGGGATTCCACATGGTAGCCCAGATTGCGGATCACCCGGCCGCCAATCTGGAAGCCCTTCTCAATGACGATGCCGCAGCCCTCTACGATGGCACCGGCGGACTCAGCAATGGAGATCAGACCCTGCAGGGCGCAGCCGTTTGCCAGGAAATCGTCGATGATCAGAACGTGTTCCCCTTCATGCAGGAACTTCTTGGACACGATGACCTGATTCTTATTCTTGTGGGTAAAGGATTCCACTTCAGCAACGAACATATCACCGTCGATGTTGATGGACTTGGACTTCTTGGCAAAGACCATGGGAACGCCGAATTCCCTGGCCACAAAAGCGGCAATGCCGATACCGGAGGCTTCAATGGTCATGACCTTGGTAATGGTCTTGTGTCCAAACCGGCGCTTGAACTCCCGGCCGATTTCTTCCATCAGCCCGATGTCCATCTGATGGTTCAGAAAGCTGTCCACCTTCAGAACATTGCCGGGCTTAACGATACCGTCTTTTACGATTCTCTCTTCTAAAAAATTCATATTTATTCTCCTTATGTGGATTATCTCAGGATACCAACAGGTATATGTTAGCATAGCAGGAAAGAAAAGTAAATCCGGGAAACGGCCTGAGAACGTTCCAAGAAAAAACAGATAGGACCTTTCTTTGCTTTCCATTTTCTTGCTTGAAAGAAAGGACGACGACAGGCTTTACCCGTCATCGTCCTTGTTTATGGAAGATGGATATCAATTATGCCTCGCTGTCCCTGGGCATGATCAGATTCATGATGATCGCCGCAAGGAAAACGACAGCCACGCAGTTCTCAGCAAAAATGGTGCGAACCAGGGTGGGGAAAATGTTGAACATATCCGGAACCTGGGTAAAGCCCAGGCCAATGCTCAGGGACAGAGCCGCAATGGTGATATTGCGCTGGGTAAAGCCGCAGGAGCCGATCATCTGCAGGCCGGAAATCACGATGTTGCCGAACATCATAATGGTGCAGCCACCCAGAACCGCTTCCGGCAGCGTTGCCAGAACCGCGCCGAAGGCAGGGAAAATGCCGGCCAGCAGGAGGATAGCGGCACCGGTCGCAATGGTGAAGCGGTTGACGACCTTGGTCATGGCAAGCAGTCCAACGTTCTGGCTGAAGGAAGTAATGGGCATACAGCCAAAGCAGGCGGACAGAGAGCTGATAATACCGTCACAGGCCAGGCTGCCGGAGATCTCCTTGTCCGTTGCTTCCCGGCCCAGAACCGTATTGGTCATGGCGGAGGTATCGCCAATGGTTTCGGTTGCGGAGACAAGGAAAATCATAACAACAGACACGATGGCGTTGATGTTGAACACAGGCTTATAGGGCATGATCCGGGGCAGGGAAATCAGCGCAACCCCCTCCAGAGAGGACAGGTCCACCTTGCCCATAAACAGGGCAACGATATAGCCCACCACCAGGCCGAACAGAACGGACAGCTGCTTCAGATGGCCCTTTGCAAAGACATTGAACAGAATGCAGGCCACCAGGGTGACGGTGCCCAGAATCCAGTTCTGCGCGCTGCCAAAGTCAGCGGCGCCCACACCGCCGGCAAAGGAGTTCGCGCCCACACTCAGCAGGCTGAAACCGATGGCCGTTACCACGCAGGCAGAAACGATGGGAGTAATGATGCCGCGCCAGTATTTGGCGAACAGGCCCAGCAGACCTTCGATGATGCCGCCCACAATGACAGCACCGATGACTGCCTCATAGCCCCACTGGGGGCCCACATAGCAGAACACGGAAACAAAGGTAAAGCTGATACCCATGACGATGGGCAGCTTCGCGCCCAGCTTCCAGACGGTGAACAGCTGAACCATCGTACCGATACCGGCCATGATCATGGCGGTCTGGATCAGGGATGCCATTTCCTGGGTACTCAGTCCGCAGGCACCGGTGACGATCATAATGGGAGCGATGTTGGCAACAAACATTGCCAGAACGTGCTGAAGTCCAAAGGGAATGGATTTCAGCAGAGGGACCCTGCCATCCAGGGTATAAATGTTATCCATGGATGCAGCGGTCTGATTTGTTGTTTTAGACATTCTTTTTTCCTCTTTTTCTGTTTATTAACAAAAACAGTATATCGGAACCCTTTGTAAATTGCAACAACATATTGACTATCAGAACACAAAAAAAGTGCCGGAGCGGTCTGGGGAAGCGGCACCGCTGTTCCTTATGACCATGGCTGCGGCAGCACGCTGATCAGCGCTTCCGTCATGTCTTGGGCAAAGGGTAATGCCTGCGTGGGGATAGGCCGCCCTCAGAGGCTTCAGATACCCTTCCGTAACCAGCTTCTGTATGTGCGCCGGTGTGATAACCGTATCGTCCTCAATGCCAAGGCACGCCTTTACCAGCTCCAGACGGTGGCAGACCTCCTTTGCTTTCTTCCCAAGGGCATTGAGGCCGCAGACCACAATGATTTCATCGGTGTTTTCCGGAATCACCGGTTCTGCGGCATTGGGATATTTCAGCGGCAGACGCTTTGATCCGTCAGCTTCCACCAGCACCACATCGGCACAGGCACACACGGCATCAAAGGTTTCTTTGGACAGCGGCTTGATTTTTTCCCCCTCCGGAATGCCGGCCATGGCATAGCCTGTTTCCCGTAATACACCGATGATTGCATCGGCATCATCGGTCAGCAGGGTGTCCTTTTCAAGAAACATATGGGTGGTGGTGGTAATCAGAACGGTTTTCCCCTCGCTGTGGTACCGGGCAGCCAGCTTATGGATCAGTGTGGTCTTTCCGCCGGAGCCAACAACAGCAATGATCATAGCCCCAGCGCTCCCTTCCTTTGCAGGATTGCTTCCAGAACGCCGCCAGCAATGCACCGGGCTTTGTCCGAAATGGTAAAGCAGTTGTTATACTCCTCTGCTCTGGGGTCAATATCCGCCATTTTGAAGCCCACATTCACCGGGTATCCGTCCCGGATCAGGCCCCGTAAGATGCCGTCCAGGGTGGCTTTCACAGGAACCGGGCCCTTATCCGTTTCCACAAAGGCAATGATCTCGCCTTTGGAAACCGTGTCGGTAATATGTCTTACATTGCGCAGGATTCCCTTTGCAGGACAGTGGATTACCCGTTCCTTGCCGAATCCGCCAATGATACCGGGGATGCCGGTATTGGCTGCGGCGCTGCCGCACCAGAGGACTCTGCCCAGGTTATGGCCTCGCTTGGTTTCCACCACGGCATCCACATCGGCTCCGGCGGTAAAGCCCGGGCCAAGGGCAACGGTAATGGGGGCCATATCCCGGTTAGTCCCCAGATTCTTCTTGGCAAGGATGGCATCCACCACCGCCAGAGGCTTCAGCCTGGCAATCGCTTCCCCCATAGGATCAACCAGTACCGCCAGCTTGCCCTCCCGGAGGAGCGCGTCCGCCTGCTCCAGCGTTTCCGCAAGATAGCAGGTCATATCCTCCACGGTCTGGGTTCCCTGGTAAACGGCTTCGCAAAACGCCACATTGCGGCGGATGGCGGAAGGCTTCGCCGTTTCCAGAATCAGTACCGGAAAGCCGCTCTTTTTCAATTTGTAAATCGTACCGGTAGCCAGGTCACCACCGCCCCGGACAATGATCAATTCTTTCATAGCTTACTCCAAAACAAGATCGGAATCCTCTTTTTCCGTTACATAGCCAATGATGGCCGCGTTGGGAATGGTCTGCTTCAGCTGGGCCAGGCAGGCTTCCGCTTCTGCTTCTGGGAGGGCGAACAGCAGTCCTCCGCTGGTCTGTGGGTCATAGAGAATGTCCTCCATGGCAAGAGAAATCCCCTTTCGGATCGACACACCGGCCTGGGCATAGTCCCGGTTCCGGTAAGCACCGGCAGGAACCAGGCCCATGGAAGCAAGCTCCAGAGCCTCCGGGTGATACGGTACCTTGTCCACCTGAATGTGAATGGTGCAGTTGC
Organism: Oscillospiraceae bacterium; assembly: GCA_017506735.1. Lineage (GTDB taxonomy): Bacteria > Bacillota > Clostridia > Oscillospirales > Oscillospiraceae > Faecousia. The sequence goes on from JAFVMW010000073.1 coordinate 60,637, forward strand.
TGCCCTGGGCCATCTCATAGCTGTGCCCCATGAGGGCAAAACCGGTCACATCGGTGCAGCTGTGGACATCATACGCTACCATAATATCCCGTGCAGCCTTGTTCAGGGTAGCCATCTGGGCATAGATACGGTCCATGACTTCCTTTTCCACCATATCTGCCTTTGCGCCGGTGGTGATGATGCCGATGCCCAGGGGCTTGGTCAGAATCAGCACATCTCCGGGCTTTGCGTTGGAATTGGTAAGCACCCTCTGAGGATGCGCGAAGCCGGACACCGCCAGACCGTAGATAGGCTCCGCACCCTTGATGGTGTGGCCGCCGGTAATGATGGCACCGGCATCATAGGCAGCGTCATAGCCGCCCCGGAGGATCTCCCGGATGGTGCTGTCCTCCATGCCCTCGGCGGCGCAGAGGATGTTTAATGCCAGCCTGGGCTCGCCGCCCATGGCATAGACATCGCTGAGGGCGTTGGTGGCCGCGATCTTACCGTATAGATAGGGATCATCCACGATGGGTGGGAAAAAGTCGGTGGTCTGAATCAATGCGGTGTTTTCATCCAGAACATAGACGCTGGCATCGTCGCTTTTATCATAGCCCACGATCAGCTGGGGATCGGAATGGGCCTTGAACCCCTCCAGCATTTTCGCCAGAGTCCCGGCCCCCATTTTGGCACCGCAGCCGGCACAGGAGGCCAGCTTCGTTAATTTGACTTCTGTTTCCATGGCAGTCAGGGCTTGATGATCTGGGCGGCATTTTCCATCCGCTCCACGATGTCATACATATTGGTCGCGCCGCCAACGGCCAGTTTTTCTTTCAGGCCGTAGAAGTCCAGACAGGTGCCGCAGGTGAGAACGGTAACGCCCTCGGATTCCAACAGCTTCATATCTTCCAGGGTATCTGCCCCTTCACAGGTCAGGTATGCGCCGGTATTGTAGCACAGGATGGTGTCGGGCAGCTGATCCTGCTTGGTCAGGGCAAAGACAAAGGCCTTCATCAGGCTGGTGCCCAGCTTGGGGTCGCCGGTGCCCATCACATTGGCAGACAGCACCACCAGCATTCCCTTTCTTCGGGAATCCATAACGCAGGAAACCTCCTCTTCCCGGGCAGGCTCTGCCGGGGTACCTGCAAGCTGCATGATGACGGCGTATTCCTGCTCCCCTTTCTTTTCCGCGGAAACGCCGAAGCCCTTGTGCTCACCGAACCGGGTCAGATTCTGGACGGCGATCTCATTGTCCACCAGAACGGTCAGCACATCGCCAGAGTTCAGTTCTTCAGATGCCTTCTTTGCGTTGACCACGGGCAGAGGGCAGGCCATGCCCTTACAATCGATGATTTTTTCCATGATTTATTCCTCCTGTGACAGTTCCCGCAGCGCGGAAACCGCGATTTCAATTTCTTCTATTGTATTATAATGGGAGAAGCTGAACCGGACCGCGCCCTGCTCCACAGTTCCCAAAGCCTTGTGCATCAAAGGCGCACAATGAGCGCCGGGTCTGGTGGCAATGCCGTATTCAGCAGAAAGGGCATCACTGACCGCTCCGGAATCATAATCCCGAATGTTCAGAGAAACAATGGCGCAGCGGTTTCGGCTGCTGAAATCGCCATAGACGGTGATCCCGGGAATCTCCCGTACCTGGGTATAAAACGCCCACATCAGCTCCTGCTCCTTTGCGCGGATGGCAGGAAGTCCCGTTTTCTGAAGATAGCGCACCGCCGCCCCCAGACCTGCGATACCGTGCCCGTTCAAGGTTCCGGCCTCCAAGGCGGTGGGCATCTGGGGAGGATGGCTGCGCAGATAGGTCTGCACACCGCTGCCGCCGGACAGCAGCGGCCTGAGCGCCACACCTTCCCGGACGTAAATTCCGCCGGTTCCCTGGGGGCCAAGCAGCCCCTTATGGCCGGTGAAGCAAAGGATATCGATGTGCATCTGCTGTACGTCAATGTCAAAGACACCGGCAGTCTGGGACGCATCCACAATGTAAATCAGGCCATGCTGCCTTGCGATACTGCCGATTTTCTGAATATCCAGCAGATTGCCCGTCAGATTGGACCCATGGGTGGTGACGATGGCCTTTGTATCAGGCCGGATTTCTTTCTCAAAATCCTCATAGCGGATATTGCCCCTGGCGTCCGCAGGCAGGATTGTCAGTTCCACTCCGTGATTCTCCAGCTCATACAGAGGGCGAAGAACGGAGTTGTGCTCCAGCGCCGTGGTGATCACATGGTCGCCGGGCTTCAGCAGGCCTTTGATGGCTGTGTTCAGCGCCTGGGTGGAATTGGCGGTGAAGGCGATCCGCTCCGGGCTTTCCGCGCCGAACAGCTCCGCCAGTGCTGCCCGGGTGTCGTAAATGATTCTGGACGCGCTTAATGCGCCCCCATGGACACCACGGCCGGAATTGCCCAGGGAGCACATGGCCTGCGTCACAGCCTGCACCACACAGGCAGGTTTCTGCATGGTAGTCGCCGCGTTGTCAAAATAAATCATGGCTTCACCTCAGACCAGGCAGTGATAAATGCCCTGGGGTGTGATGCTGTGCTGAACCATCAGGGCAAGCAGCGCGTCTTCGCTCTCGTTTTTGGCGCACCAGGCAAGGCCGCAGTCAGCGGAAATGCTGCCCGGAACCGGGATGATCCGTCCGTCGGCACCGGATTCCTTGCAGAGCCTCTCCATCGTCATGGCGGCTGTTGTGGTATAGAAGGTAATCACCAGACGTTCCTGTCGTTTAATCATGGCAAAGTCCTTTCAGCGTTTCCAGCATTTCCGGTGTATCCGCGTCTGCCAGTTCAAAGGGATTGGCAATTGAAACACGATGTACTGATTGGGGGTGGTTTTTGATCACAGCTCCGCCGCCTTTTCCCTCCGGTAAGTTCTTTAATTCCGGAAATGCCCAGGACGGGAACAGTACCGGGCTGCCCTCCGTAGCTTCATGGGCCGGGCGGATAATGCTGTCCGGATTCTCTTTCCGGCTTTCCAGCAGCATCGCCACCGTTTCCCGGCGCAGAAGGGGCTGATCCCCGGGAAGGAACATACAGGCATCCAGATCCCCCAAGGCCTCCAGCCCCAGGCGGACGGTATCGTTTCGGTTGGGCAAATCGTGAAGCACCACATCCACATTCTGCTCCCGGCAAAGGGCCGCCACACTTTCGTGCCGGGTCACCACAACACGTTTGGCAAACAGGCCGTCTGTGGCCTCCAAGGCGCTCTGGAGCAGGGGTTTCCCATGAAAATCCGCCATCAGCTTATTTCCGCCAAACCGTTTTCCCAGGCCGGAAGCCATGATGACGCAGCCGACTGGGGGAAAGAACTGTCTGTACAGCGCCTGATTTGCCTTCACGCAGGCATCCCGGTAGGCTTCGTATTGCTCCAGCCACCGCTTTCCCTCGGGGGTTAATCTGCTGCCGCCGCCGTCCTTTCCGCCTGTGCTTCGGGCAGTCAGCGGAAAGCCCAGCTGGGCTTCTGCCTGCTTGAGCAGCTTGCTGGCTTTGGAATAGGCCATTTCCATTTCCATGGCAGCGGAGCGGAGGGAGCCGGTCTTTTCCACACAGCGCAGCAGACGGCAGGGGCCTTCGCCAAAAAACTTGATTCCATTGTCATCCGTCAGTGTGATTTTGGTAACAGGCTTCATGGCATCCTCCAAAGCGTTATATTTTCAAAAGTATAACGCTATTGTACCAAATACACTTTCCAAAATCAACAAGGACTGCTATACTATATATGAGAAATTATGCAAATCCATCAAAAGGAGTATTTGCTTATGATAACCATACAGAAATATGTCCGTGCCCAGTCTCTGGAAGAGGCATGGCAGCTGAATCAGAACAAGCGCAACCGCATTTTGGGCGGTATGCTGTGGCTGAGATTGGGAAAAGGCAGCATCAACACCGCCATCGACCTGTGCGATCTGGGTCTGAACACCATCGAGGAAACGGAAGAACAGTTCTCCATCGGTTCCATGGCCACCCTTCGTGATATTGAGCTGCATGAGGGGCTGAATACATACACCGGCGGAGCCGCTGCCAACGCGGTGAAGGACATCGTGGGTGTCCAGTTCCGGAACATGGCCACCGTGGGCGGCAGCATCTGGGGCCGGTTCGGCTTCTCCGATGTGCTGACGGTGTTCCTGGCGCTGGACTGCTATGTGGAGCTGTACAAGGGCGGCATCATCCCTCTGGAGCAGTTTGCCGCCATGAAGAAGGACAACGACATTCTGGTGCGGCTCATTGTGAAAAAGACTCCCTGCAAGGTGGTTTATTCCTCCATGCGCAACCAGCGCACCGACTTCCCGGTGATCGCCTGCGCCGTGGCACAGATGAACGGGGAATACCGGGCCTCCATCGGCGCCCGTCCTGCCCGGGCCATGCTCCTGCGCAGTGCGCAGGCCGAAGGCTTCGCCGCTTACGTTGCCGCAAACGTCCCCACTGAGGGCAATATCCGGGGCAGCGCGGCTTACCGCACCCATCTGACCCGGGTGCTGGTGGAGCGTGCCATGAATGAGCTGGGAGGTATGTGATATGGAAATCAAGCTGAAACTCAACGGCAAAAACATCGCGGCCTCTGTGGAAGCCGATACCGTCCTGCTGGATTTTCTCCGGGAGAAGGGCTGCCTGTCCGTCAAACGGGGCTGCGATACCTCCAACTGCGGTCTTTGCACCGTACTGATGGATGGTAAGCCCATCCTGTCCTGCTCCACGCTGGCTGTCCGGGCTGACGGCCATGAGATTCACACTTTGGAAGGTTTGCAGGAGGAAGCCTCGGATTTTGTTGGCTTTATTGCTGACCAGGGCGCTGACCAGTGCGGCTTCTGCAACCCCGGTTTTGTAATGAACACCATCGCTCTGCTCCGGGAGAATCCCGATCCCACCGACGACGAGATCCGGGCATTCCTGGCAGGCAACCTGTGCCGCTGCTCCGGCTATGACGGACAGCTCCGGGGCATCCGCAACTACCTGAATTCCCGTAAGGCATAAGGAGGCGGCTATGGAACACAAGGAATATAAATCCATCAATAAATCCGTCCGCAAGAAGGACTCCATGCAGCTTCTGCTGGGCAAGCCCGTCTATACGGACGATGTGACCCCAAAAGACGCTCTGGTGGTCAAAATCCTCCGCTCTCCCCATGCCAACGCCATGGTGGAATCCATCGATACCGCGGCGGCAAAGAAGGTGCCCGGTGTTGTGGACATCTACACCTGGGAGGATGTTCCCCAGACCCGTTTTGCCATCGCCGGACAGACCTTCCCGGAGCCTTCTCCCTATGACCGTCTGATCATTGACCGTCATGTGCGCTTTGCCGGTGATGTGGTTGCCATCATTGCCGCAGAGACGGAAAAGGCCGCTCTGAAGGCCATGAAGCTGATCAAGGTCAAGTACGAGCTTCTCCCTGCGGTTCTGGATTTCCGCAGCGCCCTGGACAACCCCACTCTGGTGCATCCGGAGGACGATTGGGAGCCTCCCTGTGAAGTGGGCGGCGACCCCAAGCGGAATCTGGTCGCCAGCGACGATGAAATTCACGGCGATGTGGAGGGCATCATGGCCCAGTGTGACATTGTGCTGGAGCGCACCTATCACACCAAGGCCTACAACCAGGCCATGATGGAGCCCTTTACCTGCTACGCCAGCTTCGACCGCTATGGCCGTCTGCATATCATTTCCTCTACCCAGATCGTTTTCCATACAAGACGTATCCTGTCCCGGGCGCTGGGCATTCCCAAGAGTAAGATCCGTGTGGAAAAGCCCCGGATCGGCGGCGGCTTCGGTGCCAAGCAGACCGCGGTCTGTGATGTGTATCCGGCCTTCGTTGCCATGAAAACCGGCCGCCCTGCCATGATCACCTACACCCGTGAGGAATCCCAGATCGCCGGTTCTCCCAGGCATGAGATGGAGATCACCCTGCGGATGGGTGCCATGAACGACGGCAGAATCCGGGTCATGGATCTGTATACCCTGTCCAATACCGGCGCATACGGTGAGCACGGCCCCACAACGGTTGGCCTCACCGGTCACAAGGCCCTGCCTCTGTACACCGGTTCTCTGGAAGCCCACCGCTTCCACTATGATGTGGTCTACACCAATCTCCAGGCGGCAGGCGCTTACCGCGGCTACGGTGCCACCCAGGGCATCTTCGCTGTGGAATCCATGGTCAGCGAGCTGGCCGAAAAGCTGGGCATGGACGCAACCGCCATCCGGGATATGAACATGATCAAGGAAGGCATGGTCATGCCTGCCTACTATAATGAGATCGCCAACGCCTGCGCCCTGGACCGCTGCATGGAGCACTGCCGCCAGATGTTTGACTGGGAGGAGCGCTCCAAGGTCCGTGACATGGGCAACGGCAAGATCAGAACTGCCGGTGTGGCCATGGGTATGCAGGGCAGCTGCATTTCCAATGTGGACGTTGGCTCCGCCACCCTGAAGCTCAGCGAGGACGGCACCTACAATCTGATCATCGGTGCCGCCGATATGGGCACCGGCTGCGACACGATTCTGGCCCAGATGGTAGCCGAGCTGATGGACTGCCATGTGGACGATGTGGCTGTCTTTGGCGCGGATACGGATGTTTCCCCCTATGACTCCGGCTCCTACGCCTCCTCCACTACTTATATCACCGGCATGGCCGTGGTGAAGGCCTGCAACGAGCTGAAAAAACAAATCTGCACCATTGCCGCCGGCATGATGGACTGCGAAGAGGAAGCGGTTGAGTTTGCCAGCACCTGTGTCCGCCGCACCGGCACGGAGCAGACCGTCAGCCTTACCGACATTGCCTACAAGGCCCAGGTGGGCAGCACCGTTCCTGCGGAAACCACCCAGACCCACACCTCGCCTGTTTCTCCTCCGCCCTACATGGTGGGCATGGTGGAGATCGAGCTGGACAAGCTCACGGGCAAGGTGGACATCCTCGATTATATGGCAGTTGTGGACTGCGGCATCCCCATCAACCCCAATCTGGCCCGGATTCAGACCGAAGGCGGCATCGTCCAGGGCATCGGCCACACCCTGATGGAGAATGTGACCTATGACCGCAACGGCCGTCCTGCCGAGTCCAGCTTCATGCAGTACAAGGTTCCCACCCGTCAGGATATGGGCCGGCTGAAGGTGGAGTTCGAGCACAGCTATGAGCCCACCGGCCCCTTCGGCGCCAAGTCCATCGGTGAGATCGTCATCAACACCCCCGGTCCTGCCATTGCCCACGCCATCTACCGGGCAACCGGCAAGTGGTTCCGGGAACTGCCCATCACTCCCGAGCAGATCGCCATGTCCCTGGCTGAGGAATAACCGTTCCGCTCCATCCCCGCGCAGGATGGTCTGACTGCCGGAATTGATCTGAGCATAGCAAAAAAAGCACACCGGCGAAGCCGGTGTGCTTTTACTTTGTTATATTCAAATTTGAACACTGGATTTTAGCAGTAGAAATCCTTGATTTTCTTGGCTCTGGAGGGGTGGCGCAGCTTGCGGATGGCCTTGTTTTCGATCTGGCGGATACGCTCACGGGTAACGCCGAAGATCTGGCCCACCTCTTCCAGGGTGTGGGTGCGGCCATCGTACATACCGAAGCGCATCCGCAGAACGTCTGCCTCACGCTCGGTCAGGGTGTCCAGGATTTCCTTCAGTGCCTCGGCCAGCAGGGCGTTGGAGGTGGCGTCGGCAGGGCCGGGGGTGTGCTCGTCCTCCACGAAGGAGCCGATGGAGGTATCCTCTTCATCGCCCACGGGGGTGTCCAGGCTCAGGGTATCGGCGGCGGTGCGGTTGGCTTCGATGATCTTCTCCACGGGCAGGTTCAGCTCCTTGGCGATCTCCTCCACGGTGGGCTCGCGGCCCAGCTCCTGCACCAGCTTCCGGTTGCACCGGGTGGCCTTGTTGATGACCTCCACCATATGCACAGGCACACGGATGGTCCGGGCCTGGTCGGCGATGGCACGGGTGATGGCCTGCCGGATCCACCAGGTGGCGTAAGTAGAGAATTTGTTGCCCTTGGTCCAGTCGAACTTGTCCACAGCGCGGATCAGACCGGTGTTGCCCTCCTGGATCAGATCCAGAATGTGCAGGCCCCGGCCACTGTACTTCTTGGCGATGGACACCACCAGACGGAGGTTTGCCTCGGTGAGCTTGTTCTTGGCCTTCTGGTCGCCTTCGGCAACCCGCTGGGCCAGCTCGATTTCCTCCTCGGCAGAGAGCAGCTTGACCTGGCCGATTTCCTTCAGGTACATCCGCACGGGATCGTCCAGGTTATACTCGGCAGCCAGATCCACAGGGTCGATGAGATCCTCTTCATCCAGGCCTGCCAGATCCAGATCCCCATCCACCGGGTCCACCAGATCCAGGGAATCGTCATGCTCCAGCTCGGCGGTGAAGATCTGGATGCCCAGGGCTTCAAAGCTGTCGTAAATTTCATCAATTTTCTCGGGAGTGAGATCCAGCTTGCTCAGGGCGGCGTTCAGCTCGGTATCCCGGATCATGCCCTCCTTCTTGCCCTTGGCGATGAGCGCCTTCATTACGCTCTCCAGATCCTCCTGGGGCTTGGCTGTATTCTTCTTCTCATTGCTCATATCTCATATCTCCTCATGCTACGGTTCTATATTTTTTTGACGCAGGTAGACTATATCCCGTTTTTCTCCGTTTGACAAGGGGCTTTCGGGGAAATTTTTTTGATATTTTTTCTTTTCGACGAGATTCCACCGGTTTCAGTATCTCTCCCCGGGAGAAAAACATACGGTTTACTTTTTGGAAATTTTGAGATATAATGTATGATACGAAATTATAGGTAAATTTCGATTTGTTGTGCAGTATGTCATTGCGAGGGCCGCAAGGCCCGTGGCAATTTCCGGTTGAAATAGAAGGAGATTGCCACGTCGGGGCTTCGCCCCTCCTCGCAATGACAGCGATAAATCGAAATTTATCCACAGCATAAGAGGTGCATTATGACCGAACTTTCCAAGATTCGAAATTTCTCCATCATTGCCCACATTGACCATGGCAAATCCACTCTGGCAGACCGTCTGCTGGAGGAGTGCAACGCCATTTCCCACCGGGAGATGGAAAACCAGATCCTGGACTCCATGGATCTGGAGCGTGAGCGCGGCATCACCATCAAGGCCACCGCCGCCACCCTGGAATACACCGCCGACGACGGCGATACCTATGCCCTGAACCTGATCGACACCCCCGGCCACGTGGACTTTAACTACGAGGTTTCCCGTTCCCTGGCCGCCTGCGAGGGCGCAGTGCTGGTGGTGGATGCCTCCCAGGGCGTGGAGGCCCAGACCCTGGCGAACACCTACCTTGCCATCGACGCAGGACTGGAGGTTCTGCCCGTCATCAACAAAATCGACCTGCCCTCTGCCCGGCCTGCCGAGGTTAAGGCGGAGGTGGAGGACATCATCGGCATCCCTGCCGAGGATTCCCCGGAGATTTCTGCCAAGAACGGCATCAACATCCACTCCGTGCTGGAAATGATCGTCCGGGATGTGCCTGCTCCCTCCGGCGACCGGGAGGCTCCCCTGCAGGCTCTGATTTTTGACAGCCAGTATGACTCCTACCGGGGCGTCATCGTGTACACCCGGATCAAGCAGGGTACTGTCAAGCCCGGCATGGACATTCAGATGATGGCCACCGGCGCAAAGTACAAGGTCGTCGAGGTCGGCACCATGAGTCCCAAGGGTCTGATTCCCCGGGAGGCCCTGGGTGCCGGTGAGGTGGGCTACATCACCGCCTCCATCAAGACCGTGGCTGACACCCAGGTGGGCGACACCATCACCACCGTGGAAAATCCCTGTGCCGAGCCTCTGCCCGGCTACCGTCCTGTCCAGCCCATGGTGTTCTCCGGCGTTTACCCTGCCGACGGCGCCAAGTACCAGGATATGCGTGACGCGCTGGAAAAGCTGAAGCTGAACGACGCTTCCTTCGTTTACGAGCCGGAAAGCTCCATCGCTCTGGGCTTCGGCTTCCGCTGCGGCTTCCTGGGACTGCTGCACATGGAGATCATCCAGGAGCGTCTGGAACGGGAATACAATCTGGATCTGATCACCACCGCCCCCAACGTCGTCTACCGGATCACCAAGACCGACGGCACCGTGCTGATGGTGGACAATCCCCTGGATTACCCTGATCCCATGGAGATTTCCCGGGCAGAGGAGCCTTATGTGAAGATCAGCCTGATCGCGCCCCAGGAATATGTGGGCAGCATGATGGATCTGGCAACCAGCCGCCGTGGCGATTTCAAGGACATGGTCTATCTGGACGCCAACCGTGTGGAGCTGCATTATGAGATGCCTCTGAACGAGATCATTTATGACTTCTTTGACGCTCTGAAGTCCCGAACCCGCGGCTACGGCAGCCTGGACTATGAGCTGATCGGCTACCGGGACAGCAAGCTGGTCAAGCTGGACATCCTGCTCAACGGCGACATTGTGGACGCCCTGAGCTTCATCCTCTTCGCCGACAACGCCTATCCCCGGGCCAGAAAGATCTGCGAAAAGCTGAAGGAGAACATCCCCAGAGCCCAGTTCGAGATTCCCGTCCAGGCAGCCATCGGCGGCAAGATCATCGCCCGGGAAACCATCAAGGCCGTGCGCAAGGATGTGCTGGCCAAGTGCTACGGCGGCGACATCACCCGAAAGAAGAAGCTGCTGGAAAAGCAGAAGGAAGGCAAGAAGCGGATGCGCACCTTCGGCACCGTGTCCGTCCCCAGTGAAGCATTTATGGCCGTCCTCAAGCTGGACGAGGACTAACCGGGCAGGGCCCGGAGCCAATTCGTGCGCAGGTACGTTCAATATCGTTATGCGAGTTGAAACCGCTCGACACCTTCATATTTCAAATCGTAGGGGCTGGCGTCCCCGACAGCCCGCGCCGCGCAAGCGGCAAACAAGTTTGCCGACGGGTCGTCGAGGACGCCGACCCCTACATTCAGGAGAATCATCATGGCACTCATAACTACAAAAAAAGACAAACACCCTCTGGGTATTTATGTTCACATTCCCTTCTGCCGGAGCCGGTGCCAGTACTGCGACTTCTACTCCACCACCTGCAAGGAGGACAAGCTCATTGACGGCTACATGAAGGCCGTATGCAGCCACATCGAGGAGACCGGCCCTCTGGCTCCCAACCACATTGTGGACACCATTTATTTCGGCGGCGGCACCCCCAGCTTCTTCGGGGCGGAAGGTCTGGCCACCATCCTCACCGCCATCCGGCGAAATTTCGATGTGGCCGGCGACGCGGAGATCACCTTTGAGGCAAATCCCGACTCCGTCAGCGACAATCTGCTCCGGCGGCTCCGGGCCGAGGGCTTCAACCGGGTATCCCTGGGCATTCAGAGCGATGACGACGTCATTCTGGAGCAGCTGGGCCGTCCCCATGACTACGCCCAGGCCGTCACCGCCTTCCAGCGGATTCGCAAGGCAGGCTTTGATAACGTGTCCGTGGATCTGATGTTCGGCCTGCCGAACCAGACCATGAACACCTGGATGCAGACCCTGGAGAACGTGCTGACCCTGAAGCCCGACCACATCAGCTGCTATATGCTCCGGCTGGAGGAGGGCACGCCCATGTACGACATCCGGAATTTCCTCCGGATTCCCGACGACGATATGCAGGCGGATATGTATCTGCAAACCGTGGAGGTGCTGAAGAAATACGGCTTCCGCCAGTATGAAATCTCCAATTTCGCCAGGAAGAGCAAGCTGTCAAAGCACAACATGAAATACTGGACCGGCGGCGAGTGGATCGGCTTTGGCCCCAGCGCCAGCTCGGATTTCGCCGGAAAGCGGTATGTCTGCGTGCCGGATCTGAAAAAGTACGTCACCGCCATCCGGAACAAGGGCCAGGTAATCTCTGATATCAGCGAGCTGCCCATCCGGGAACGGGCCGGGGATTATCTGATGCTCCGGCTGCGGACCACCACCGGCATCGCCCGGGAGGAGTACGAACGGCAGTACCTGCTGCCCTTCGATCCCCTGGAGGAGGTGCTGCGGCGCTACCAGGAAACGGGCCATGTCCGGTTCACCAATGAGCGCTGGCGGCTGACCCCCGAGGGCTTCCTGATTTCGTCGGCCATCATCTCGGATCTGCTGCTGGAGCAGGACAAGTCCGAGCCTCTGGCAAAGCGGAGATTTTCTCATTGATATGCCGTTGAGGGGACGCAGACGCGTCCCCTTTCTGTATCAAAATCATCCTTTTTGTAGGGGTCGGCGTCCTCGACGACCCGTTTCCGCATAAGCGGCAATCCAGCGATTGCCGAACGGGACGTCCGGGAGGCCGTCCCCTACAGTACCAAAATGGGGGACGCGCGTTTGCGCGTCCCCCTTGCTTTATGCGGTTATACCTCGGTATTCTCCCGGATTTCCTCCAGGTTGGCGGCCATTTTGCCGCCCAGGGCGCCCAGCAGCAGGCTCTTGATGTCGATGCCCATGCCGGCGGAGATGCCCTCGGTGATCTGGGTGGTGGAGTTGACGATGTCGCCCACTAATTTTGCGGAGTTGCCCTCGCCGTACATGGTGATCTTGTCCACCTTGGACAGGGGTTCTGCCACATTCTTAGCGATCTCGGGCAGGGCGGCCATGATCATCTCGACGACGGCGGCTTCGCCGTACTTCTTCATGGCTTCTGCCTTCTTGTCAATACCTTCGGCCTCTGCCAGGGCCTTGGCACGGATGGCCTCTGCTTCGGCGCGGCCCACGGCGGCGATACCTTCGGCCTCCTGCTCCCGGGCGAAGCGCTGGGCTTCGGCGATGCGCATCTGGGCGGCGGCTTCCTGCTCCTGCTCGAAGCGCTTGGCTTCCGCGTCCTTCTGACGCTTGAACAGGATGGCCTGGGCTTCCTGCTCCTGGCGGTAGCGTTCGGCGTCTGCCTTGGCACGGATTTCCGCGTCCAGAGTCTGCTTCTTGACCTCGACCTCACGGGCCTTCAGCTCAGCTTCCCGTTCGGCCTTGGCGATGTTGGCGTTGGCAGAGGTGACCTCGATGGTCTTTCTCTGCTCCTGCTGCTGGATGGAGTAGGCGGCGTCGGCCTCTGCCTGCTTGATATCACTCATCTGCTTCAGCTCTGCCTGACGGATGGCCAGAGCGTTCTGCTTTTCGGCAATCTCCATCTGGGACTGAACCTTGGCGTCGTTGGCTTCCTTGGCGGCCTGGGCCTGGGAGATGGCGATGTCACGGTCTGCCTGGGCCTTTGCGATGGCCGCGCCCTTCTTGATCTTACTGATGTTGTCGATACCCAGATCCTCAATGACGGAGTTCTGGTCGGCGAAGGACTGGACGTTGAAGGAGATCATCTCCAGGCCCATCTTCTCCAGGTCGGGGATGGCGTTTTCCTGGACACGCTCGGAGAAGGCCTTCCGGTCTGTGACCATTTCCTCCAGACGCATCTGGCCCACGATCTCACGCATATTGCCCTCCAGGGTATCTTGGACTCGGGAGATGATCTTTGCTTCGTTCTCGTTCAGGAAGAACTTGGAGGCCAGGATCATCATTTCGTCGCTCTGACCGATGCGGATCTTGACGGTGGCATCCACCTTGATGTTGATGTACTCTGCGTTGGGGACGAAGTCCGCGGTTTTGACATCCACGGAGAACATTTTCAAGGAGAGCTTATCCAGCCGCTCCAGGAAGGGAATCCGGAAGCCGGCCTTGCCGATGAGAATCCGGGGCTTGCGGTAGCCGGAGATGATGAATGCGGTGTCCGGGGGTGCCTTGACGTAGCTGGCTACCATCAGCGCGATGACAGCAACAAGAACGACGGCTGCAACAATAATCCATTCCATAATTTTACCTCCATTTTTGTTTTTATCTTTTTTCTCTTGTATGGGTCGTCGGGGAGGCCGTCCCCGACAGGATGTTTATTCAATGACTACCACCATACCGGTGGCGCTGTTATAGCCTACAGTGACGGTTTTGTCCAGATATGTCTCCAGCTTGGGTTCATCAATGCCCCAGGGCCAGAAAATCGGGTTGGTATCCGCCGCCAGGGTTCCCAGCTCCGGATGGTCGATGATCACGGTGAAGCTAAGCCCCTTTTGGTGCCATTTCCTCTGGTGGGGTGCTGCCAGCCTGGCCCGGGTGAAGAAATACTCCTCCGGTTCCCGGTACAGTGTCTGAATTTTCCACCACCAGAATCCGATGCAGGGCAGGATGATCAGGGCCATGGCTGCAAAGTAGATCTGTGTGGTCAAAGGATCGTAGTCCCGGTAGGTGACAATTCCATAGATCCCACCCAGTCCTGCGGCAATGACAAGCGCGAGGATCATCTTCCGGTAAACCCTTCTGTCCAGGGAGTTTTTGATCATCCGAAGGGCTTCCTCTTTGCTGTACATGGGCCGTCCTCCTCTCTTCCTTTATTCAATGACCACTACCACATCGGTGTACCGGTTATAGGCCACGGTGACGGTGCGGTTTTCGTAGTCGGCAAGCAGGGGCTGGGCGAAGCCCCGGCGGTGGAAGATCCGGTTTGTCCGGGCGGTGACCGGGCCCATCCAGGGGTCCTCCAGGTATACCGGCAGGCTCACGCCGGATTTGCTGTACCACTGTCCGGAGGTTCCCAGAGTGGCTTTGACGATGATGTAGCCCTCCGGCTGCCGGTAGAGCCGGGCCAGCCGCAGTCCCCAGCTGAGTACAAACACCGCAATCACCGGAGCCAGAATCAGCAGCATCCGTGCTGAAACCTCCGAATACCGGAATTGGCAGTAGGCCAGGCTCACAGGCACAGCGATCACCACGCCCCAGAGGGAGCGCAGATATACCTTCCGGTCCAGGGAACGGCGGAGCATGCTTTTGATCTCGTCTGTATCGTGCATATCGAGCCTCCGTCAGTTGTTGCTCTGCTGCTCTGCCACACAGTCGATGGTCAGCACCACCGCCAGAGCCATGATCTCATCGCCGGGGTCGGCAATGTTCAGCTCATAGCAGTCGCCCCAGGTCATCCATTCCTTTTCGATGGACACGATGGGCCGTCCGTTTTTGGTGATCCGGTATTCATGCTCCCAGAAGGAGCCTTCCACCTGCCAGTTCAGACCGTCGATGGTGTACCGGGGCCGGAAGAAGGAGAACTCCTTCCGCACCCGGGCGATCTCCCGTCCGTCGGTGAATACGGCGTATTCAGGCAGCCAGGTGAACAGCTCCTGCTTGATAAAGGCCACCTCACGCTCGTAAGCGTCATACACATGGAGCTTTTTACCCCAGGTGAATACCTCTCCCTCCACGAAGTACCGGGGTTCCCCGGAGGCGGACAGAACCGTGAACTTGTCGCCCCAGGTAAAGACCTTTTCTTTGATGTAAAGTTTCATGTTGTTCCTCTTTTCTGTGTTTCCAGGGCTCCCCTTTGAGGGGAGCTGGCGCCGTCAGGCGACTGAGGGGTGAGATGCTGCAACCAGCACCATCTGTAATCGATTGCTTTCACCCCTCCGCCCCTTCGGGGCACCTCCCCTCAAAGGGGAGGCATTTTTAGCCACCCGTCAGAATCTGGGCCAGGGCGGAATCTGCATCCAGGATGATGGTCTTTTCGCCGCCGGTGAGGGACTGCTGCAGGGCATCCAGGGCAATGGTGAACTCGTAGAAGTCCTTCTTGTCCTCGGTGTCGTAGGCCTCGGCCAGCATTCTCATGTACTCGGCCTCACCCTCGGCCTCCAGCTTGGCGGCCTCTGCCTGGGCGTTGGAGATGATGATGTTCACCTGCTTATCCACATCGTTACGGATGATGGAGGCATCATAGTTGCCGTCGGCGGTGTACTTCTCAGCCATCTGATTCCGCTCGGAGATCATACGGTTGTACACGGCGTTCAGGTTGCTGTCGGGCAGGTCGAAGCGCTTGATCTTCACGTCCTCCACGGTGATGCCGTAGGTCTGGGACAGCTCGTTGACGGAATCGGCGATGCCCTCATAGATGGCGTTCCGCTCGGCGCCGTCCTCCATGTTGATGATGTCTGCCTGGGCCAGGGTGCCCATGACGGTTTTCAGCTCGTTGTAGGTGATGGCATCCAGACGCTGCTCTGCCTTCTCCACGGTGGTCAGGGTCTGGTAGAACTTCAGAGGATCGTGGATGCGCCACAGCACGTAGCAGTCCACGGTCATGTTCTGTTTGTCGGAGGTCAGAACCTCGCTGGGGGGAATGTCATAGAACTGGGTGGCCTTGGAGAACACCTTCACGCTGTCCAGGAAGGGCACCTTGAAGTGCAGGCCGGCTTCCGCGGTAGTCTCAATGATCTTGGAGAAACGAACCACGCAGGCGTATTCGTTCTCAGCCACGGTGTACAGACCGCCGTTGGCGATCAGCACGCCGATGACCAGCAGCGCAGCCAGGAATACGGTAAATTTCTTCATATCAGTTACCTCCGTTTTCGGCGAAGCTGGACAGGGGGAGCATCATCTCCACATTGCCCTCGCCGGTGGTATCGATGTATACGGTGATGCCGGGCAGGATGTCCTGAATGGCCTCGTAGTACATACGGGTCCGGGTGATCTCCGGATTCAGGGCGTACTCGGCGTACATGGCGTTGAACCGGGCCACGGCCTCCACGGCTTCGTTGATTCGCTTCTGCTTCAGATACTCAGCGTTCTGAATCAGCTTGTCGGCCTGGGCCTGGGCATCGGGGAGCTTGGCGTTCTGGTAGGCCTTGGCATCGTTGACCACGGTTTCGGCCTGCTGCTTGGCGGTTTCCACAGCCTTGAAGGCTTCGATGACCGCCTGGGTGGGAGGCTCGGAGTCCTGGATCTTCACATCCACCAGGGTCAGGCCGATTTCATATTCCTCCAGGATATTGGTCACCAGATCCTTCACCTGCATCTGGATGTTTTCCTTGCCGTCAGTGAGGACGGAGTCCACGGTGGAGGAGCCCACCACATTGCGGACCTGGCTCTGGATCAGATTCCGGAGGATTTCCTCGGGGTTATTGGAGGAATAGAGGTAAGCCACGGGGTCGGAAATCTTGTATTCCACGAAGAAATCCACGTTGACGATGTTGTAATCGCCGGTGATCATGGTGCTTTCCTCTTCCAGAGTGTCGTAATTGCCGTTGTAGCTGGAGCGGTAGCCCAGCTCGATCTGCTGGTACACGTTCACATCCACCTTCTGCACCTGCTGGATGCCGAAGGGGAGCTTGAAGTGAACACCGGCATCGGTGATGTCAGTGACCTTGCCGAAGGTGGTAACTACGGCCTGCTGCTTGTCGTCCACGGTGTAGAAGCAGGTCAGACCGCCCAGCACAATCAGCACAGCCAGGAAGCCCACGATAAAGCCAGCGCCGAATTTCTTCGGGTCGAAGTTACGTTTCACGTGAAACTTCTCTTTTTTGTTCTTCAGAGGATTCTTATCCTCCGGGGGCCAGCGATAGGTTCCATTTTCTTCCATTTTGAATCATTCTCCTTTATTATAATATAGTATGCTGTTTGCAGGATTACGGGAATCAGTCCCCCTTGCCCTTCCATCTGGAGCCCAGAATGCTGATCAGAACCAACACCAGATCATCCACCGGGCCGGGAAACAGGTCGAAGGGAAATGCCACATAGGCCAGCACCAGCAAACCAAGCACCGCGCCCTTCCAGAAATCTGTCATGTCAATTTCTCCTTCCTTTCGCGTTCCGGTTTCATTCTTCTGCCTTCAGGTCCTTCAGCATCTGCTCCGCCTGCTGGATGGTTCTGACGCCGATCCAGGCGGTGAGCATGATTCTGAGAACCCTGTCAATCCGCTCCCGGGCGCCGGGCACCGGTTCATCATATTCCCCCAGAATCTCTTCCAGGATCTCGTCCCAGCTTCGGGTTCCCCCGATGTGCCGGGCCTGGCTTGCCAGCCGCAGAAACATGAAATACAGTACGGTGTCGTCGATCAGGTCATCGGATTCATCATCCAGCCGTCCGTTGACGTAGCTGAGCAGGCCGCAGATCTGATCCATTGGAATGGCTGTTTTCAGCATATTGATGATGGCGATGCGGCAGAACTGGCGGCAGGAATAACGCTTCGCCACAGGGCTTGACAGGAATCCACGCTGCACCCAGTTCTGCACGGCATGGGGTTCCAGGCCGGTGACCAGCGCCACCTGACTCCGGGTGATGCCCCCTGCCAGGAACATTCCTTCAATCTGCCGGATAGAGCCTTCCACATCCATCCTGGGGCCCTTTAACACCGTCCCTGGTATTGTCCAATCCATATCATGTACCTCCCTTCTAGGATGGATTAATTGTAGCACGCAATTATGTGATTGTCAATATGTGTCACATAACTTCGTATAGATTGCTATTTTATTATCGATACTTTTGTACGATATGTATATCAGTTCGCAGGGCGTGCATTCTTTCATCCAACATATTGTAAAATCGCAGTTTCACCTTCTCCATGATTTTATTGAAAATAAGCGTTTACATTTTGTAACTTTTAGGATATAATACATTACACACCACAAAAAGGAGGGATTTGGATGGCTTGTTTGAAGTGCGGCCGGGAAACAAGGGATCATGAGGTATTCTGTCCGGAATGCCAGGCGGTCATGGCCAGTCAGAAGCCGCTGAAGGCGGATCAGCGTGTCATCATCCACCAGCGCCCCAAAAAGGCGGAGCCGCCCCATCCCACGGTGAAGAAGCGCACCCCCGAGGAGCAGATTGCCCGGCTTCAGGCGGTAATCCGGGTTCTGTTGATTCTGACGCTGACCCTCTTCCTCACCACCGCCGCCAGCGTCGGCTTTATCATCCACCACCAGAGGACCGCCAACCACGGCGGCTTTACCATCGGCCAGAACTACTCCACCGAAGCTCCCGGCAACGTGGATCACGGCAGATAATTTCCATATTTTACCAGTTAATGCGCTTCCGGCTTCCGGAGGCGCATTTTTCAACAAAAAATACGGAATGTTTCACGTGAAACATTCCAAAACCGTCAGTCCAAATCTATTGATTTTACGATCAGATGTGTTATAATGAAATCCAGAAATTTTGGAGGTACGAGAATGGGTAAAATTATTGCCATTGTTAACCAGAAAGGCGGCGTGGGAAAAACCACCTCCGCCGTGAACCTGTCCGCCGCCCTCCATGAATTGGGCCTGCGGACGCTGCTTGTGGACTTTGATCCCCAGGCAAACGCCACCTCCGGTCTGGGAATTGAAAAGCGGAAGATTGAAAATTCCGTCTATGATGTGATCATCAACGATGTGGAAGCAAAGGATGCCATCGTGCAGACAAAGTACGGCGATGTGCTCCCCTCCTCCAGCGCCCTGGCCGGTGCCGCCGTGGAGCTGATCGGCACCCCCTCCCGGGAATATCAGCTAAAAAACGCCCTGGCTCCCCTGCGCTATGATTATGACGCGATTTTCATCGACTGTCCCCCTTCCCTGGAGCTTCTCACGCTGAACGGCCTGTGCGCCGCGGATTCCATCATTGTTCCGGTGCAGTGTGAATACTACGCCCTGGAAGGTCTGGCAGATCTGATGAATACCCTCCGGGCGGTGAAAAAGAAACTGAACCAGCATCTGGATCTGTTCGGCGTGATTCTGACCATGTTCGACGGGCGCACCAATTTCTCCAACCAGGTGGCCCAGGCGGTTCGTTCCCACTTCCCGGGAAAGGTATTCGCCTCTGTCATTCCGAGAAACGTCCGTCTGGCGGAAGCCCCCAGCCATGGCATTCCCGTCATGAACTACGACCGCTCCAGCCGGGGCAGCGTGGCCTACCGGAATCTGGCCCAGGAGATCGCCAAAAAGCTTGGTGCGGAAGTTAAGATCAGTTGAAAGTTGAAAATGGAAAGTGGAAAGTGAATTTTACTGAATGCGAAAACGGTGAAATAAATTCACAGACTTCCACTGAAAAAGCACATTGTTACACTTTCAACTTTACACTTTCAACAACAAATAAAGGAGTGGTGATATTGGCAAAACAGAAAGGCCTTGGCAAAGGCCTGGATGCGCTGTTCGGGGACTTTTCCCAGCCTTTGGAGGAATCCACGGGCTACAAAATGCTCCCCATTCACAAAATTGAACCAAATCCCGGCCAGCCCCGGCAGGACTTTGATCCCGAGGAGCTGCAGCAGCTTGCCGAATCCATCGCCGAGCACGGCCTGATTCAGCCTCTGACCCTTCGGGCGCTGGACTCCGGCTATTATCAGATCATCGCCGGTGAACGCCGCTGGCGTGCCAGCCGGATGGCCGGCCTCAGCGAGGTTCCCTGCATCATCATCGAGGCCGACGACCGGAAGGCCATGGAGCTGGCGCTGATTGAGAATCTCCAGCGTTCTGATCTGAACCCGGTGGAAGAATCCCTGGGCTACCAGAAGCTCATTGATGATTTCGGTCTGACCCAGGAGGAAGCCGCCAAGCAGGTGGGCAAGTCCCGGTCTGCCGTGACCAACGCCCTGCGGCTGCTGAATCTGACCCCACCAGTTCTGGAGCTGCTTCGCTCCGGCAAGCTTACCGCCGGTCACGCCAGAGCCATTCTGAGCATCAAACAGCCCAAACGCCAGGAGGAAGCAGCCCAGAAGATCGCCGCCCTGGATCTGTCCGTCCGTCAGGCAGAGCTGCTGTGCCGGAATATGTCCCAGGAAAAAACCGAGGAACCGGTGCAGAAAAAGGTGCTAGAGGTCAACTACATTGCCGAATGCGAGAAGAACCTGTCCCGTCATCTGGGCCGGGGTGTAAAAATCGTAAATGGCAAACGCAAAGGACGGTTTGAACTGGAATATTATGGACAGGATGATCTGCAGACCCTGCTGGATGCCCTGATGACCCTGAAAGGAGTGCAGAAAAAATGAGCAATGACCCCATCCACCAGGAGGAATATCCCTTCTTCACCGCCGCACCGGCGAAAAAATCCCCCACCGGCTGGAAAATTGCCGCCGCGCTGCTTGCCTCCTGCCTGGCCGTCAGCGTCTATTTCAATGTCACCGGCCTTCCCTTCGGCTCCCCTGCCCCGGAATCCGGGACCTCCGACCAGCACACCGCTCTGGAGCTTCAGGTACAGGAGCTGACGGAAACCAACCGGACGCTGGAAGCCCGGATCAATGAGCTCACCGGTGAAAACACCGAACTGACCAACCGGGTGGTGTCCCTGCTCAATGAATGCAATGAGCTGAACCGGGAACTGGAACAGGGCAAAAACGGCGGTCTGACAGAGACGGAAGTCCTCAAAATGCAGAAGGATCTGGAAAACTACAACCTGATCCTGGACAGCTACATCGCCATGCTCCGCCGGGACAGCAATACCCTCAGCGCCAACGTGGAGGTTCTGATGGCCCAGGCCAACGATCTCCCCGGCGAAGCCCGGAACGCCCTGTATATTTTGCTTGAATACATGGACCGGTTCTGACCGGCCCCAACAATAAGGAGAATCACCATGCTTGACATCAAGAAAATCAAAGAAAATCCCCAGGCCGTAAAGGACGGCCTCCACGCCAAGGAGATCACCCACATCGATGTGGACGCCGTTGTGGACAAGATTCTGGAGCTGGACGTCCAGGTCCGTGGTCTGAAGACCTCCACCGAAACCAAGACCGCCGAGAAGAACAAGATCGCCAAGGAAAACGGCAAGCTCTTCGGCATGAAGAAGGGTCTGGAGAAGAAGGGCGAGGACACCTCCGCCGTTGAAGCCCAGATCGCCGCCAACATGGCAAAGTCCAACGAGATCGACGCAGCCATCGCAGGCGACAAGGAAGCGCTGAAGGATCTGGAGGAGGAGCTGCGCCAGAATATGCTGGCCCTGCCCAACCTGCCCGACGCTGATCTGCTGCCCGGCGGCAAGGAGAACAACCAGCCCCTGCGCTACGTGGGCGAGCAGGTTTCCTTCGACTTTGAGCCCAAGCACCATGTGGATCTGTGCCGTGACCTGGGCCTGATCGACTACGAGCGCGGCGTGAAGCTGGCCGGCTCCGGCAACTGGATGTACACCGGCATGGGCGCTCGCCTGGAGTGGGCATTGCTCAACTACTTCATCGACACCCACATCGCCGACGGCTACGACTTCATCCTGCCTCCCCACATGCTGGAGTACCAGTGCGGCGAGACCGCCGGTCAGTTCCCCAAGTTCGCTGACGAGGTGTTCAAGATCGCAAACCATCCCACCGAGGGCGGTATGTTCTATATGCTGCCCACCGCTGAGGCCGCTCTGGCTTCCGTGTACCGGGACGAGATTCTGACCGAGGCTGACCTGCCCAAGAAGTTCTTCGCCTACACTCCCTGCTTCCGCCGGGAGGCCGGTTCCCACCGTGCCGACGAGCGCGGCATGGTCCGCGGCCACCAGTTCAACAAGGTGGAGATGTTCCAGTTCACCACCCCCGAGGGCTCCGACGAGGCCTTTGAGGAGCTGGTGAAGAAGGCTGAGAACCTGGTTGCCGGTCTGGGCCTCCACTTCCGTACTGTGAAGCTGGCCGCAGGCGACTGCTCCGCTTCCATGGCCAGAACCTACGACATTGAGATTCTGATCCCCTCCATGAACGGCTACAAGGAGGTTTCCTCCGTCTCCAACGCCCGTGACTTCCAGGCCCGCCGTGGCAACTGCCGCTACCGCCGCGCCGACGGCAAGCTGGACTTCGTTCACACCCTGAACGGCTCCGGCCTGGCCACCTCCCGGATCTTCCCTGCCATCGTGGAGCAGAACCAGAGAGCCGACGGCTCCGTGGTGGTTCCCGAGGTGCTGAGAAAGTACCTGGGCGGCATCGAGGTCATCGAGCCCAAGAAGTAAGATAGAAGCGTTAAGAGTGGAGAGTGAAGATACTCTCTGTGGATCTGCAATCTCCACTCTACAATCTCCACGCTAAAACAAGAAAGGAAGTACATACCATGTCCAAGAACCTGAAGCCCTCCTGGTGGGATGAGTTCATTACCTTTGCCGTAAAGGGCAACGCAATGGCACTGGCTGTCGGTACCATCATCGGCGGCGCCTTCTCCACCATCACCAAGTCCCTGACCAACGATCTGATTATGCCCATCGTGAACATCTTCCTGGGCGGCGCGGATTTCTCCGAAGCCAAGATCGCCCTGCCCCGGATGCCCTGGGTGGAGCCCACCTATGAGACCATCGTGGACGCCAACGGCGCGGAAATCGTCCAGGAGGTTCAGAACTATCTGACCTACGGCAACTTCATCTCCGCTGTCATCAACTTCGCCATCCTGGCCCTGGTGGTGTTCTGGATCGTGAAGGGTGTCAACCATCTCTCCGAGATCGGCAAGAAGAAGGAAGAGGAAGCCGCAGCCGCCGAGCCTCCCGCACCCCCTGCCCCCAGCGCAGAAGAAGTCCTGCTGACTGAGATCCGTGACCTGCTGAAGAACAAGTAACCGGGCACGCGCCCGGAGGCACTTATACTAACTCTTAATAAAACAGCCTGACGCTCACCGGCCTAAATTGCACCAGAATGCGTTCTCCTCCTAGGTGGGCGACAGCCCACCGTCGTCGTCGGCCTTTTCTGGCACAATTTATCCTCGCTGAGCATCTAGGCC
>JAFVMW010000074.1 GCA_017506735.1 Oscillospiraceae bacterium
CCAGCACCGTGAGGCCTGCAACAAGTACTACGAGGCTCTGCCCGCAGTGGTTGAGAAGTACATGGCTAAGGTCAACGAGAAGCTGGGCACCAACTATCAGCTGTTCAACTACTACGGCGCTCCCGATGCTGACCGCGTTATCGTTGCCATGGGTTCCGTCTGTGACGTCATCGAAGAGGTCATCGACTACCTGAACGCCCACGGCGAGAAGGTCGGTCTGGTCAAGGTCCGCCTGTTCCGTCCCTGGAGCTCCGAGCATCTGCTGGCTGCTATCCCCGACACCGTCAAGTCCATCGCTGTTCTGGACCGTACCAAGGAGCCCGGCTCTCAGGGCGAGCCCCTGTACCAGGACGTGGTCATGGCTCTGGCAAAGTGCGGCTGCAACAACGTCACCGTTATCGGCGGCCGTTACGGTCTGGGTTCCAAGGATACCACTCCCTCCTCCTTCTTCGCAGTTTACGAAGAGCTGGCTAAGGAGAACCCCAAGCACGAGTTCACCCTGGGCATCGTTGACGACGTGACCTTCCTGTCCCTGGATGAGAAGGTTTCCCCCAACACCGCTGCTGAGGGCACCATCGAGTGCAAGTTCTGGGGTCTGGGCGGCGACGGCACCGTTGGCGCCAACAAGAACTCCATCAAGATCATCGGCGATCACACTGACAAGTACGTTCAGGCTTACTTCCAGTATGACTCCAAGAAGACCGGCGGCGTCACCGTTTCCCACCTGCGTTTCGGCGACAAGGCCATCCGTTCTCCCTACTACATCAACAAGGCTGACTTCGTCGCCTGCCACAACCCCTCCTACATCACCAAGGGCTTCAAGATCGTCCAGGACGTCAAGCCCGGCGGCGTGTTCCTGATCAACTGCCAGTGGTCCCTGGAGGAGCTGGAGCATCATCTGGATGCCGCTTCCAAGCGCTACATCGCTGAGAACAACATTCAGCTGTACACCATCAACGCCATTGACCTGGCCATCAAGGTCGGCATGGGCAAGCGCACCAACACCATCCTGCAGTCCGCATTCTTCTCCCTGGCACAGGTTATGCCCGGCGAGGAGGCTATCGGCTACATGAAGGCTGCTGCTGAGGCTTCCTACCTGAAGAAGGGCCGCGATGTGGTCGACAAGAACTGGGATGCCATCGACGCCGGCGCTACCGCCTACGTCAAGATCGACGTTCCCGCTTCCTGGGCTACCGCTGAGGCTGCTGTCGTTGAGGAAGTTCTGGAAGGCCCCGCTGACACCGTCAAGGTCGTCAAGGAGATCCTGAACCCCGTCGGCAAGATGAACGGCTACTCCCTGCCCGTTTCCGCTTTCGCAGGTCTGGAAGACGGTCAGTTCCCCCTGGGCGCAGCTGCTTACGAGAAGCGCGGCGTTGCTGTTACCGTTCCCGAGTGGGATGAGACCAAGTGCATCCAGTGCAACAACTGTGCATATGTCTGCCCCCACGCTACCATCCGTCCCTACGCTCTGACTGAGGCTGAGGCTGCTGCCGCTCCCGCTGGCACCAAGATCATCCCCATCAAGGCCGGTAAGGGTAAGGGTGTCTACACCTACACCATGGCTGTTTCTCCCCTGGACTGCATGGGCTGCGGCGTCTGCGTCGGCGTCTGCCCCACCAAGGCCATCAAGATGGTTCCCCAGGAGTCCCAGGCTGCTCAGCAGGAAGTCTTCAACTACTGCGTCTCCAAGGTTGCTCAGAAGCCCGAGATGGAAGACAACACTGTTAAGGGTTCCCAGTTCCGCAAGCCTCTGCTCGAGTTCTCCGGCTCCTGCGCTGGCTGTGCTGAAACCTCCTACGCACGTCTGATCACTCAGCTGTTCGGCGACCGTATGTACATCGCCAACGCTACCGGCTGTTCCTCCATCTGGGGCGGCCCCGCTGCTACCTCTCCCTACACTGTCAATGCTGACGGCCACGGCCCCGCATGGCAGAACTCCCTGTTCGAGGACAACGCTGAGCAGGGTCTGGGTATGTACACCGCTCAGGCTGTCCTGCGTGAGTCCCTGGCTGCCAAGGTCAAGGCTGTTGCCGAGAAGACCGAGTGCGCCGAGCGCAAGGCTGTCTGCGAGAAGTGGCTGGAGACCTACAACGATGGCGAGGCCAACAAGGCTGCCACCAAGGCTCTGATTGCCAACCTGGAGGCCGACGTTTGCTGCGACACCGTCGCTGCAATCCTGGCTAAGAAGGAATACCTGTCCAAGAAGTCCGTTTGGGTCTTCGGCGGCGACGGCTGGGCATACGACATCGGCTTCGGCGGTGTTGACCATGTTCTGGCTTCCAACAAGGATGTCAACATCTTTGTCTTCGACACCGAGGTTTACTCCAACACCGGCGGTCAGGCTTCCAAGGCTTCCAACATCGGTCAGGTTGCTCAGTTCGCAGCTGCCGGTAAGGAGACCAAGAAGAAGTCCCTGGCTGAGATCGCAATGAGCTACGGCTACGTTTACGTTGCTCAGATCGCTATGGGCGCAAACCAGGCTCAGACCATCAAGGCTATCTGCGAGGCAGAGGCTTACAACGGTCCCTCCCTGATCATCGGCTACGCTCCCTGTGAGATGCACTCCATCAAGGGCGGCATGACGAACTGCCAGGCTGAGATGAAGAAGGCTGTTGACTGCGGCTACTGGAACCTGTTCCGCTTCGATCCCTCCAAGGAGACCGGCAAGTTCACTCTGGACTCCAAGGCTCCCAAGGATGGCTATCAGGAGTTCCTGATGAACGAGGCTCGCTACAGCCGTCTGAAGATGTCCAACCCCGAGCGCGCTGCTGACCTGTTCGCCAAGAACGAGGCTGCCGCTAAGGAGCGTTACGAGCATCTGCTGAAGCTGGTTGAGCTGTACAAGGACTAATCCTTCGTACCGATCATCTGATCTAATCTAATGTTCGCCCCCGGGAAACCGGGGGCGAATTCTTAACCCGTCTGGAGTGAATCCAATGAAAGTATTACTGATCAACGGCAGTCCCAGAGTCAACGGCAACACCGCCTTGGCGCTGAAGCAAATGGCCGAAGTCTTTCAGGAACAGGGCATAGAAGCCGAGCTGTTCCACGCAGGCAAGGAGCCAATCAGGGGTTGCGTAGCCTGTGGAAGCTGCTACAAAACCGGAAGATGCATCTTTGATGATCTTGTGAATGAACTGGCTACGAAATTTGAAGCAGCCGACGGTCTGGTGGTGGGCAGCCCTGTATACTATGCCTCTGCCAATGGCACCCTTGTCGCATTACTTGACCGACTGTTCTATTCTACCCATTTCAGCAAGCAGATGAAAGTGGGCGCCAGCGTTGCTGTCGCGCGCCGGGGCGGCTGTTCTGCCACTTTTGACCAGCTCAACAAGTATTTCACCATCTCCGGCATGCCGGTAGCCTCCAGTCACTACTGGAACAGTGTTCACGGCACCGCCCCCGGTGAAGCCCAGCAGGATGCCGAGGGCATTGCCACCGTCCGGAATCTGGCGAAGAATATGGCCTTTCTCATGAAATCCATCGAGCTGGGCAAGCAGCGTTATGGATTGCCGGAGTATGACAAGCGTTCCATGACCAATTTTATTCGATGAGGTGAAGTCAATGCTTTGTACCGTTGTGGATATCCGTGGCGATTACGCCTATGTGAAGTACGATTCCACAGGCATCGTGTCCGAGGTAGCCATTGCGCTGCTGCCCTTCGGCATCGATGTGGGCGATCGTCTGAAATTCGAGAACTACGAGTTCGAACGGATCTGATATTGCCGCCTGAAAGCCGCCTTTGGGCGGCTTTTTTGCCGCTGTAAAAAAGAGTGACATTTTCGACAGAGTGTGCTAAAATAGCCCTATCCTTTTAGAAAGGCTGGGATTACCATGTGGAAGAAGCTTCCGAAAAAATGGAAATGGTTCGCTTTGCTGGCGGCCCTGGGACTCTTCATCGAGCTGTGCTGCCCCGGATATGACATGACGGGTCTGGCATTTCTTGGTGTTGCCGCACTGATCCCGGCTTATCACATTCTGGGTCTGATCCAAATTCGTCACCGGACTTTGGGGAAAGGACTGAGTATGATCTTTACTGGCTTGCTGATTCTATTTTTTGCCGCTGTTTCCATCACCGGAATCATCATTGTCCGTTCCGCTCAGGGGACGAAAAACGCGGAATCGGAATATCTGGTTGTGCTGGGAGCAGGCGTGAATGGTACGGTCCCCTCCCGTTCCCTTCGGGAGCGTCTGGATGCGGCCCACGGTTATCTGACAGCGCATCCCGATGCCATTGCCATTGTTTCCGGCGGTCAGGGCTATGGAGAGGATATCACCGAAGCCCAGTGTATGTATGATTATCTCACCGCCAAGGGTATCGCTCCCCATCGGGTGTGGATGGAGCCCAAGGCCACCAACACGCTGGAGAATCTGAAGCTTTCCCTGGACATCGTCCAGGAAAAGACCGGTGTCCGGCCCGGTCGGGTCGCCATTGTATCCAGCGAATATCATCTGCACCGGGCTGGAATGTTTGCCGGCTGGCTGGATTTGGAGGCAGAACTGGTACCTGCCAAAACGGTGGTTCTGCCGCTGCGGTGGAACTACTATCTGCGTGAAGTGTTTGCCGTATGGTATTACTCGATTTTTGGAGGTTAATATAATGATGGATCGATCTTACGCGGATCTGGCCTGGGAAAAGGCTTCCGCACTGCTTGCCATCGACTCCCCCACCGGCTTTACCCGTCGGGCGGCAGAGTGGGTAAGGGAACAATTCCTGCGCCTTGGCTATGACGCAAAAATGACCAACAAGGGCGGCGTTCTTGTGGACCTGGGAGGCCCGGAGAACGGGGATGGTCTGCTTTTGGCAGCCCATACTGATACCCTTGGCGCCATGGTGGCCCAGATCAAAGGCAGCGGCCGTCTGCGGCTCCGTCCCCTGGGCGGAATGAGCGCCAACAACGGCGAGGCGGAAAATGTTCGGATCTATACCCGGGAGGGCCGGATCATTGAGGGCACATTGCAGCTTTGCAACCCCTCCATCCATGTCAATGATGACTACGCCTCCACCAAGCGCAGCTTCGACACCACAGAGGTGGTGCTGGACGAGGTGGTGAACTGTGCCGCCGATGCTGCCGCCCTGGGAATCCAGGTGGGCGACATCGTCTGCTTCGACCCCCGGACCCGGCGGACCGCCTCCGGCTATCTGAAGAGCCGTTTCCTGGA
Organism: Oscillospiraceae bacterium; assembly: GCA_017506735.1. Lineage (GTDB taxonomy): Bacteria > Bacillota > Clostridia > Oscillospirales > Oscillospiraceae > Faecousia. The sequence goes on from JAFVMW010000074.1 coordinate 5,164, forward strand.
CGACAAGCTGTCCGTAGGCATTCTGCTGGCCTTTGCCGCTTATCTGAAGGACCGGGACATTACCCCCGGCAGACATCTGTGGATTCATGTGACTGTGTATGAAGAGGTGGGCCACGGTGCCTGTGCTTCCGTTCCCGATGGAATCAGCGAGGCAATCTCCGTTGACATGGGCTGCGTGGGCGATGGACTTCAGTGTACGGAGCAGGAATGCTCCATCTGCGCCATGGATTCCAGAGGCCCTTACAATTACGATGTGGTTGGCAAGCTGATCGATGCCGCCAAGCGGATGAAGGCCGGCTACGCGGTGGACATCTATCCTCATTACGGTTCCGATGTGGACGATACCCTGAAGGCAGGCGCTGATATCCGCCATGGCCTCATCGGCGCAGGTATTTTCGCCAGCCACGGCTATGAACGTACCCACATTGACGGCGTATACAACACCCTGCTGGTATTGCAGGGCTATCTGGAGGTCTGATGAGATACTATTTCGCCCCCCTGGAGGGCATCACAGATGCCACCTTCCGGGCACTGCATCACAAATATTTCGGCGGCGTTGACCGGTACTATATGCCCTTCATCTCCCCTACCATCCACAGATGTCTGACCCACCGGGAGGCCCGGGAGCTGCCCAGGGCGGACAGCGTGACCTTTGCCGCTGTACCCCAGCTGCTGGGCAAGAATGTGGAGGATATGCTTTGGGCCATTGACACCTGCGCAAGTCTGGGGTATGATGAAGTCAACATCAACCTTGGCTGTCCCTCCGGCACGGTGGTCAGCAAGGGAAAAGGCAGCGGTATGCTGGCAGATCCGGAGCAGCTGGAGCAATTTCTGGATGCCATTTATGAGAAGGCCACCCTGCCCGTATCTCTGAAAACCCGGATCGGCTTGAAGGAGCCGGAGGAATTCCCCCGGCTGCTGGAGATCTACAACCGGTATCCGGTGAAGGAGCTGACCATCCATCCCAGAGTCCGCACCGCCTTTTACAAGGGCGACTGCCATCTGGATGTGTTCCGGTACGCGGTGGACAATGCCAAAATGTCTCTGTGCTACAACGGCAATCTGAACACCAGGGCAGACATCCAGGCCATCCGGGAGCAGTTTCCCACTGTGGAGGCCATGATGATTGGCCGGGGGCTGATCGCCGACCCGGGAATGCTCACGGATCAGGGCACCAGCCGGGAGCTGCTGGAAGCCTTTCTGACAGAGCTGGCGGACACCTACAGCGTGATTTTCGGCAGCAAGCGCAATGCCATGTTTCGTCTGAAGGACAACTGGCATTATCTCATTGCCCTGTTTGAAGGCAGCGACAAGCATTGGAAAGAACTGCGCAAAACCACGGATTACGACCGGTTCTGCGCCATTACAAAGGAGATCATCCGTACCCTGCCCATGCGACGGGAGCCGGATGTGACCTGGTGAAAGGAGAACAACCATGGGTAAGATCAAACTCAACCCCGATGCCGAGGTGGTAAAGGCCATCAAGGAAGGCCTGAAGGCCAAGGATGGCTACTGCCCCTGCCGTCTGGCTCGGACCCCGGAAAACAAATGCATCTGCCAGGAATTCCGGGATCAGATTGCGGACCCCGAGTTCGAGGGCTTCTGCCATTGTATGCTGTACTATAAGGAAAAGTGAGCCATTATGAAACTGATCGAAAAGCTGACGCTGGATGAAGAACGGGCCCTGTACGGCATCCGGGATACTTTGGTGCGAAGCTGCACCTTTGACGGCCCGGCGGACGGCGAGTCTGCCCTGAAGGAGTGCCGGGATATCCGGGTTGAGGACTGCGTATTCCATCTGCGTTATCCTTTCTGGCACGTGGAAGGGGCAAAGGTAAGCGGCATCGCCATGACCGAGGGCTGCCGGGCGGCCTTCTGGTATGACCGGGAGGTTCACGTTATGGGCTCCCGGCTTGGAGGCATCAAGGCCTTCCGGGAGATGGACAACTGTTCCCTCACAGACTGTGAAATCAACTCCAAGGAATTCGGCTGGCGGTGCCGGGATCTGACTGTCCGGAATTGCAAGCTGGAGTCGGAGTATCCCTTCTTCTGGTGCAAGGGTATGGACATTGACGGCCTGGAGATGAAGGGCAAGTATTCCTTCCAGTATTGCGAGGAGCTGGTGATTCGAAACTCCAATCTGGACACCAAGGATGCCTTCTGGCACGCAAAAAATGTGACCGTTTATGACAGTGTCATCAAGGGTGAATATCTGGCCTGGTACTCGGAAAATCTCCGGCTGGTGCGCTGTACCATCATCGGCACCCAGCCCCTGTGCTACTGCAAGGGGCTTGTGCTGGAGGACTGCAAGATGATCGGCTGTGACCTGGCCTTTGAGAACAGCCAGGTGCAGGCTTCCATCTCCGGTTCTGTGGATTCCGTAAAAAATCCGGCAGGCGGTTTTGTGGAAGCAGACGCCATCGGGGAAATCATACTGGACGAATTCCAGTGGAATCCGGGTCAAACCAAAATCGGTGTTCGCATTTCTACATAAAAATTGATCCCTCCGGACAAGCTAGACCCGGAGGGATTTTTTATGACGGAAAAACAGTATGATTCGCTGATCAGCGACCTGGCACCCCGCTCCCCCGTGGGGATGGACTGCCTGAACGCCTTCTGGGTGGGCGGACTGATCTGTCTGCTGGGACAGGTGCTGATCAACTGGTATACAACGCTGGGCCTTGAGAAGGAGCTGGCAGGCACCGCAGGTTCCATGACGCTGGTGTTCCTGTCCGCTCTGCTCACAGGCCTCAGCGTATACGACAACATCGCGAAATTCGCCGGAGCCGGAACCCTGGTGCCCATCACCGGCTTTGCCAACTCCGTTGCCGCCCCGGCGGTGGAATTCCGGACGGAAGGCTTCATCCTTGGTGTCGGTGCGAAGATGTTTACAATAGCTGGACCGGTGATTGTCTATGGCGTGTCCGCCAGCGTTGTGTATGGCTTGATTTATTGGATAACCACATTGTTCTAACGACAAAGGCTTGACCAAATCGGTCAAGTCTTTTCTCATATAGGGTTAAAGATTATCTTAGTTCTTTTTGAATGGCCTTTACAACAGACCTAAAGGTAGCTCCTGTGGCTATTTTACAAAGAAGATAACCAAATGCACACATAATAAGCGGAATAAAAACAGGGAAAAGGCTATCCAAATTAGAAGTAATTGCCAGGGCAAGGAGAAATACTTCCATCATCAGTGCAAAACTAAACCAAATAGCCATAAATACACGAACAAATGTTACCGGCTGTCCAATCATATGCAAAATGGTCTGCGTATCATTGCAGGAAACAACAATATCAATTTCGGGGACAAAAGAATTTCGACACGGCATATCGCGAAATGTAGGTTTCAAAAAACAACCAGTATCTGTTTGTGTACATAAGTAGTCTAAATAAGTATGTTTACGTATCAAATCAGGGAGATTGTTTAAAGAAGTAGCGCGAGTTGAACTCGCTATATTAAGCTCTGCCGTTTGTGTGAAAATAGATTTCATATACTTCTCCTTTCTTATTTTTTTCTTATTATACCACACCGCTGTATTAATGTAAATATTATACGAATCGGTGTGTCCTATATTGACAGCAGCAGAGGGCTTCATCCTGGGTGTGGGGGCGAAGATGTTCACAATTGCCGGGCCGGTGATTGTATACGGTGTATCCGCAAGCGTGGTGTATGGATTGTTTTATTGGTTGAGCCTTGTTTTCTGTTAATCATGTGACAGTTGCAACATAGCGCTCTTTGGTGTACAATAAGGCCAAGGAGGCGATGGATATGAAAGATATTCTGCCGGAGGTCAACTCGCCATTGTTTGATGGCGTGAATCCCGAAGACCGCAAAACCATGCTGGGCTGCATCGGGTATCATATCGGCTCTTTCAAGAAGGGCGATATTGTTGCCTTTGAGGAAGAAATCATCAGGCATATCGGTATTATCATTTCCGGCGCCGTGGATATGGTTAAGGAAGATCTCTGGGGCAACAAGACTATGCTGGTGCGGATGCGCAAGGACGAACTGTTCGGTGAGACCTTCGCCTGCGGCAGCGATAATCTATCCGTTGTGACCTTCCTGGTTTCCGAGGATGCACAAATCCTCTTTATGCCTTTCGACCGGGTAATGCACAGCTGCACAATGGCCTGCGTGTTCCACCATCGGCTGATTGAAAACATGGTTGCGATCATTGCCAACAAGAATCGGGACTTGATGCGCAAAGTAGAAGTGGTGTCCAAGCGCACCATCCGGGAAAAGCTGCTGGCATACCTTTCCATCCAGGCGCAGACCCAGAATTCCCGCTACTTTGAGATTCCCCTTGGCAGAGTGGAGCTGGCGGAATATCTCTGTGTTGACCGCAGTGCCCTGACAAGAGAGCTTGTGAAAATGAAAAAGGACGGTCTGATCGACTACGACAAGAATTGCTTCCGAATTCTATGATGATAGCCTCGCTGCTGACCGCAGTGGGGCTTTTTCCTTTCCCGGGGCAGTCGCTGCGCTGTATATCTACTGGAAACCCCCGGCTGATGTGATATTTGCAACATCATTTTCGCTTGTCAGATGGTATCATTACAATAGAAAACTACGAATGGAGGTATTACCATGATCCGAAGAATCATTACCATCGACGAAGAGAAGTGCAACGGCTGCGGTCTGTGCGCCGATGCCTGTCACGAGGGTGCCATTGGCATTGTGGACGGCAAGGCAAAGCTGCTCCGGGAGGACTATTGCGACGGCCTGGGCGATTGCCTGCCTGCTTGCCCCATGAATGCTATTTCCTTCGAGGAGCGGGAAGCCCCTGCCTACAACGAAGCGGCTGTCCTCGCTGCGAAGAAAGCAAAGGAAGCACCGCTGCCCTGCGGTTGCCCCGGTTCCGCCTGCCAGAGTGTACCCAAGGCTGTGGCCAGTCAGCTGAGAAACTTCCCGGTGCAGATCAAGCTGCTCCCTCCCAATGCTCCCTATTTTGATGGCGCTGATCTGCTGATCGCCGCAGACTGCACCGCCTATTCCTACGGCAATTTCCACCACGATTTTATGCAGGATAAGATCACTCTGATCGGCTGCCCCAAGCTGGATGCTGTGGACTACTCCGAGAAGCTGACTGAAATTATCAAATACAACAATATCCGCTCCATCACCGTGACCAGGATGACCGTACCCTGCTGCGGCGGTCTGAGCCATGCGGTTAAGAAAGCAATTGAAAACAGCGGCAAACAGATTCCGCTGCACATCGTAACCATTTCCCCAGACGGGAAGATCATCCGATAAAGGAGCGTTGACTATGTTTTGTTTTCAATGTGAGCAGACCGCCGGCTGCAAAGGGTGTGCCGGCAAGGTGGGTGTATGCGGTAAGAAAGCGGATACAGCTGAGATTCAGGATAAGCTGACCGGCGCATTGATTGGCTTGGCCCGTGCTACTGAGGGCAACGAGCATATGGTCAATGATTCCACCGCCGCTGTGATCGTGGAGGGCTTGTTCGCTACCCTGACCAATGTAAATTTCGACAACAATGCACTGCTGGCTCTTATGGACCGGGTGGATATCGAAAAGCGGAAGCTGGTTCCGGAGTGCTACAAGTGCGCATCCGCCTGCGGTCGTAACAATGACTATTGTTTGAGCAAACTGTGGAACGCAGACGAGGATATCCGAAGCCTGAAATCCCTGATTCTGTTCGGCATCCGCGGCGTTGCCGCCTATGCCTATCACGCAGCGGTGCTGGGATACAAGGATGAGGGTGTCCATAAGTTCCTGTACAAAGCCCTGTTCGCCATCGGAATGGATGACTGGGGAATGGAAGAACTGCTGCCCATTGTGCTGGAAGTGGGCGAAGTAAATCTGAAGTGCATGGCCATGCTGGACAAGGCAAACACGGAAACCTTCGGCCACCCCGAACCCACTTCCGTCAGTCTGACTGTGGAGAAGGGCCCCTTTATCGTCATCACCGGTCACGATCTGTACGATCTGAAGCTGCTGCTGGAGCAGACGGAAGGCAAGGGTATCAACATCTACACCCATGGGGAAATGCTGCCTGCTCATGCATATCCGGAGCTGAAGAAATTCCCCCATCTGAAGGGCAATTTCGGCACCGCATGGCAGAACCAGCAGAAGGAATTTTCCGTACTGCCTGCCCCCATCCTGTTCACCACCAACTGCCTGATGCCGCCGAAAGCGAATTACGCTGACCGTGTGTACACAACCGAGGTAGTCGGTTATCCCGGTATGCAGCACATCGGCCCCGACAAGGATTTCACGCCTGTCATCGAAAAGGCTCTGGAGCTGGGCGGATTTGACAAGGATACCACATTCACCGGCATCAATGGCGGCGAAACCGTCATGACCGGCTTTGCGAGAAATACGGTTATGTCCATTGCCGGTACTGTTATTGACGCAGTAAAAACCGGTGCAATCAAGCATTTCTTCCTGGTGGCAGGCTGCGATGGCGCAAGACCCGGACGGAACTATTACACCGATTTTGTCAAGCAGACACCCAAGGATACCGTAGTGCTGACCCTGGCCTGCGGCAAGTACCGGTTCAATGACCTGGATCTTGGCACCATCGGCGGCCTGCCCAGGCTCATGGACATCGGACAGTGCAACGATGCCTACTCCGCTATTCAGATTGCTGTGGCTTTGGCAGATGCCTTCGGCTGCGGTGTCAATGATCTGCCCCTTTCCATGGTGCTTAGCTGGTATGAGCAGAAGGCCGTCTGCATTCTGCTGACCCTGCTGCATCTGGGCATCAAGAACATCCGACTCGGCCCCACACTGCCTGCTTTCCTTTCTCCCAACGTCCTGGACTTCCTGGTGGAGAAGTATCATATTGCGCCCATCACAACCCCGGAAGAGGATATAAAAGCAATTCTTGGGTAAACGAACAGAAGGCACCGATGGCTTCGGTGCCTTCTTCACACTCAGGGTGAAATGGGCCGCGGTTTCGACTTGGCTTAAATCGTTATGATCTGCTTCAGCAAAAAACACTGCGTTCCAACTTGACACAGGCAAAGCGATTGATCCTGGGTTTGGGGAGAAAATGTCCACATTGCAGAGTCGGCGATTGTGTATGGTTTGACCGCAAGAGTGATATATGGGCTGATTTATTGGTTTTTGGCAGTAATGTGATAATGTCACGGAATCATTTTCGCTTCCTTGTTATAATACAGACAACCTAAGAAACAAAAACAAGGAGGCGCTCATATGAATTACGCTGCATTGATCCAGAATAGAAAGTCCACCCGGGAATTTACCGACAAGCAGGTTTCCTTCCCCACCCTGGAGGCCATCCGGGGCTATTATCTGAACAAGGTTCACCGTCTGGTTCCCGAGCTGAAGACTCAGCTCTACTTCTTCGGCACCGAAACCCGGGATGCCCTGGAACGGGCCGCAGGATATCATCAGTTCCTCATCGGCGCCCCTCAGTACCTGGTGCTGATGTCCGAGAAGCATCCTGCCGCCCATCTGAACGCGGGCTTTATGATGGAGGATCTGATCCTGAAGCTCACCGAGCTGGAGCTGGACAGCTGCTGGCTGACCTTCACCGACAGTGAGGAGATCAAGGAGGTTCTGGGCATCGAGTCTGATTTGGAAGTCGCCGCCATCGCTGCCTTCGGCTATGGCAAAAAGACCGTCAAGCGGATCAAGCTGAACATCCGGAGCATGTCTGACATCGACATCAAAACCAAGTACCGCTATATGGAACCCAAGCGCAGCGTCCGGGAGCTGGCCTTTGTGGATTCCTGGGGCAGCAAGAAGAACCTGGAAAACTACATCGGCTTCTTCGATGACATGCTTTGGGAGGCGCTCTACGCCGCGTCCAATTCCCCCAGCTATCTGAACCGGCAGGCCTATGGCTTCGTGATCCGCAACGGCAGCGTCAGCCTGATCAGCAGACCCGACGAGTACAACACCGAGATCGACGGTGATCTGAGCCTGGGTGTGGTTCTGCTCCACTTCACCGCTGTGGCAGAGCATTGGGCAGGCAAGATCCGCTGGAACCTCCAGCCGGAGGAAGCCGACCTGGGTCTGCCCGAGGGTCACAAGCTGGTGGCCGCTGCGGCAATCTAACGAAAACGTCAGGAGATCCGGAAGTTTCCGGATCTCCTCTTTTTATGTGATTTCATCACGGAAAAGACCACGGAATTAGGGTATACTGAAGACACAAAAAAACAAGGAGGACTTGAATATGTCTGCTATCAATATCAATAAGAACAATTTCCACAGCGAAGTGATGAATTCTGACAAACCCGTACTGCTTGACTTCTGGGCCCCCTGGTGCGGCCCCTGCCGGATGGTGGTTCCCATTGTGGAGGAGATCGCCGGAGAGCGGTCGGACGTGAAGGTGGGCAAGGTGAATGTGGACGAACAGCCGGAGCTTGCGAATCAGTTCGGCGTTATGAGCATCCCCACCCTGGTTGTGATGAAGGACGGTGCCATCATCAAGCAGGCCCGGGGCGCACGGCCCAAGAAGGCCATTCTGGAAATGCTCAACATCTGAAAACACTCCCGGACAGGTTGCCCTGTCCGGGAGTTCCGCATTATAGCAAGCGCTTCAGTCCGGGAATCCATTTCAATGGGATGGCGATCAAAAGGCAGACCAGGAAAATCAGCATCGTGTAACAGGCCACGGCAGGCAGTGGATGCACTATGCCGGTGAGCCAGGGGTACAACGGTGACAGCGCTTCCATCGCCAGATCTGCCAGCAGGTAGATGGGAAAGGTATGGGCAGCCAGGCTGCGGATAACGGTTGTCATCCCTTCCCCCACATCCAGGCAGGAAGCTGCATAGAATACGCAAACGCTTTGGGCGAGGATGGGGAAATAGGTACGGTTATCGAAAAAAAGATAGGCTTCGGGATTCCTGCCTGCTTCCAGCCAGGTTGCAGTCACATTGAAGGCCAGCATTCCAAGAAAAATCCCACAGGCTGTGGATAACCCTCGCTTACTGGGTTTCAAAGGAAACCGGGCGAAATACTGGCCCAGAAACAGCATACAGATGTGTCCGCTGAAAATGGGAATGCCGAAATGGGGATTGGTGACTGCGTTTGGATAATAATGTCCCAAAATGGGGAGGATTCCGAAGAAAAGGGCGGAAATACCGAAGTAAATGTGAAAATCCTGCCGGGTCATACCGGCGGACAGCTTCTGGAAGAAGGGCATCATCAGAAGCATCCCAAGGTAGTTGTACAGATACCACAGGGCGTTGGAGGGAGTGACCCGGTAGATGGACAGGAGGTTCTCCAGAATCTGTCCCGGCTGCGTGTCCGGCTCCAGAAGCAGGCCCCGTACCAGCCAGTAGACCGTTCCGGTGCCCAGAATCACCAGCACCATCCGGCGAATCCGCACCCAGGCCTTGGGCCATGGATCGATTTTGCCAAGAAGGAGGTAGCCGGTGATCATATAGAACACAGGCACCGCGAATTTGGAGGCGAAAAACACTGTAATGGACGCGAACCAGGTCAGGCCCCCCGGGTCCCGGGCCTGGAATACAAGGGGCGTGGTATGATTCACAATCACTGCCAGACAGGCCAGAATGCGCAGGCAATCCAGAAAGCAGATTCTGTTTTCAAGCTGTTTCACGGTTTTTCACCTCCCCGATGGATTGATTTTATCATATCCCAGGGAAAAAGGCAATGCCGGCGGTTCGTACAGATTTACATTCTCCTTTTATCTTTTTCCTTGACAACCCAAAGCCGGAGGGGTATGATAGTCCCATCTGATTTGAAAGGTGATTGATATGTCCAAGATTTATACCGCTGCTGAGCAGCTCATTGGCAAGACCCCTCTGGTGGAGCTGGGCCGATACGCAGCCGCCCATGGCCTGAAGGCTCGTATTCTCGCCAAGCTGGAATGCTTTAATCCCGGCGGCTCTGCCAAGGACCGGGTGGGCCGGGCCATGATCGACGACGCGGAGCGCAGAGGTCTGCTCTCCCCCGGAGCCACCATCATTGAGCCCACCTCCGGCAACACGGGCATTGGTCTGGCTGCCGTAGCCGCCGCACGAGGCTACCGATGCATCATCGTCATGCCCGACACCATGAGTCTGGAGCGGCAGAAGCTGATGGCAGCTTACGGCGCGGAGCTGGTGCTGACTCCCGGCGCGGAGGGTATGCTGGGCTCCATCCGGAAGGCAGAGGAGCTGGCTGCCTCCATCCCCGGTTCCTTTATTCCCGACCAGTTCAACAATCCGGCCAACGCGAGTGCCCATTATGACACCACCGGCCCGGAAATCTGGGCGGACACCGACGGTGAAGTGGACATTTTCGTTGCCGGTGTTGGCACCGGCGGCACCGTCACCGGCACGGGACGTTATCTGAAGGAGCAGAATCCCAGGGTGAAGATCGTGGCTGTGGAGCCTGCCGGCTCTCCCCTGCTGTCCGGCGGTCAGGCCGGAAGCCACAATTTGCAGGGCATGGGCGCCAACTTCATCCCCACGGTGCTTGACCGGGCGGTTTACGACGAAGTGATGCCCGTCTGGGAAGCGGATGCCTATGCTGCCGCCCGGGAGCTGGGTACCCGGGAGGGCCTGCTGGTGGGCATCTCCTCCGGTGCTGCTCTGTACGCAGCACGAGTCTTGGCCGAGCGGCCCGAAAATGAAGGAAAGACCATCGTGGCATTGCTCCCCGACACCGGTGAGCGGTATCTGTCCACGGCATTGTTCTCTGAATAGAGTAGGAGGCCACCCATTAGTTGAGTAGCCGACCTCTCACACCACCGTGCGTACCGTTCGGTACACGGCGGTTCAATCGCATAAGTGCACTTGCTCGTACCGTGTCTGGATACTGTAGTATCCAGCACGGGCGAGTATTTCTTTTGAGAGCC
>JAFVMW010000075.1 GCA_017506735.1 Oscillospiraceae bacterium
AAGACCTTTCAACTTCCAAAATCCGGCTTTCTTCAGATTCCGCCTCACGACGGACACCCTTGCCTTTGGCTAACCCTTCCCGCTACCGGGCGGATTCGGGACTTTCACCCTATAGAACGTGCGCTCACCGGGCGCACATAATAAATCCCGAAAAGTTGTTGCGCCGCAACGACCTTTCGGGTTTCGTTTTTAATATGACATCATTCCCACTCGCCGGACGGCAACGCATTCCAAGCAATCAGAAAAACCGGCCAGCATGATCAGCAGATATTATACGTCCTTTTTGGTCTGCTTTGCCTTTGCTGCTGCCAGCACTTCAAAATTGTAGCGCATCTTTTTCTGCTCCATAGACCAGAATATCTTGCGGGCAAAGCCACAGTTATTCATAATGGGCCACAGCATTCTCCATGCATGGGGATAGATTTCCTTCTTGTTTTCAGCCATGCCTTTGACCATCAGCTTTGCGATGTATTCAGGCTTTTGGATGGGCCAGGGCTTCTTGATCTCTACATTGTCAGAACCTGCCGCGAAGAAGTTCGTGTCAGTACCCACAGGGTACAGGCAGGTCAGCTTCAGGTTATCAGGCAGTTCCAGGCGGATTGCCTGCTGGAAACCGTGGAGGCCGAATTTTGCGCCGGTATACAGTGCATAGCCGGGCAGCGCCATCTTGCCGATGCAGCTGATGGTGTAGCACAGATGACCGGGGCGGCCATTCAGATGCTTCAGATACTTGGGGTACATATAGATGGGGCCCAGGGTATTGCCCTTGAAGATATACTCCACACGGTCCCAATTCAGATAGTTGTAGTTTTCCACATAGGGGAAACCGGCGTTGTTATAGAAAATATCGATCTTGTCGAAGATGGATTCTGCCTTTGCGAAAATGCCGTCGATGGAGTCCTTGCTGGAAATATCGGCATTGAAGGGGATCACATTGGGGGCGAAGCCGGCCAGCTTCTGCTCGGATGTACGGGAAACGGCCAAAATGGTGTTGTGCAGCGCAGGATCTGCAAGCAGCTTCAGCAGTTCATAGCCAATACCGCTGGATGCGCCGGTCAGAACGATTTTCTTGTTGGAAATGTTTTCGATACCTTTCATAGTGATTCTCCTTCTTATTTGATCGTCATGGCGGCTTCGTGGGCGCTGTGGCAGGCACTTGCGATGGTGCCGCTCTTCACAGCATCGCCCACGGTGATCACTTTGGTTTTGCCGTTTAATTCTGCGGCAAGATGGTTGATGGGCCGCACGCCCATCGACAGTACCACATAATCAGCAGGAATGGTTTCGGTGGCCCTGGATGCCAGGTTTTCCACTTCCACAGTGGTTTCGTGAATGTGCAGCAGCTTTGCGGAGCATTTGAAGGTGGTTGCCTCATGGTTAATCCGTGTGAGCTCGTCATCGACGATCTGATGCCAGCCTCCGGGGGCGATTTCTTTGCCCATCTCCAAAACGGTGATCCTGTTACCCCTTTCACCCAGGATTTCCGCAGTCTCCAGACCGGTGATGCCGGAGCCCACGACCACCACATTGGCATTGGCGATGGTTTTTTCACCCATGATGATCTGCGGTGCCGTAAACACATGGCTTTGGTCGATACCGGGGATACTCCTGGGGCGCAGGGCCTCACCGCCGGTGGCAACCACGACCGCATAGGGCTTCATTGCCAGGACGCTGTCAGCGGTGGCCTCCGTGTTCAGCCGAACTTCCACACCAAGCTTTTGGATGCCCACCATCAAGTCTTCAATGGACCAGTAGAGCTTCTCCTTTGTGGGGCAGGCGGCTGCGGTGATCACCTGTCCGCCGGCCTTCTCACCCTTTTCCAGAACGACTACCCTGAAACCACGCATCGCCAGGGTATTTGCGGCAGTCAGACCTGCAGGACCTGCACCCACAACCACAACCAGCCGGTCCCTGCCTTCTTTGGGCATATTGAAGTATTCTTCTTCGTGGGCAACCCCCACGTTCAGGGCGCATTTTGCGTGGTCACCGTACAGTGCGGCTTCGGTTACCATGGAGCGCATGCAGTTGACGCAGCCAATGCAGCGGCGAATCTCTTCAGGACACCCATTTTCAACCTTTGCCATCCAATGGGGATCACAGATCCAGTTACGGGAGGAGCCGATAAAGTCCTGACAGCCCTCCCGGAGCTGTGCTTCAGCCTGTTCGGGGGAACGCACATAGTTTACAGCGATGACGGGAATGGATACCCGGGCTTTGATGGCCTTGGCCAGATGCTTTCGCCAGCCGGGCTCAAAAGAGGCGGTTTCCAGCCAATAGTTATAGGCATCGTAACTGCCGCTGGAAACATTCAGGGCATCCACACCCTGCTTCTCCAGGTGCCTAGCGATTTCAATGCCGGTATCCAGGCCAAAGCCCACGCCGGGACGGCCGATACGATCATACATCTCATCACCGCTGATGCGCACGATGATGGGGAAATCCTTACCGCAGCGCTGGCGGATTCCCTGAATGATCTCATCAATGAAGCGCATACGGTTTTCAAAGCTGCCGCCGTATTCGTCCGTACGCTTATTGGTATGAGGAGACATAAACTGCTGCAGCAGATATCCGTGGGTGCCATGGAGTTCAACGGCATCCACTCCTGCTTTTTGGCAGCGAACAGCAGCTTCAATAAAGTTTTGGATCTGCTTTTTGATCTCTCGTTTTGTCATGGCACGGATCCGGGTTCCGGCATGCTTGGAGATCTCGCCCTTCGAGGGTGCCTGGAGCGCAAAACCGATCCCTTTTTGCTCCAGTCCCATCAATGCCGGGGCGCATTTGAACAGCAGCTTTGCAGAGGAGGGGATGGCCTTTACCAGCGGAATCACCAGAGGAATGGAGTTGTTACAGCAGCCGTAGCCCTGACGGCCTGCATGGTGCAGCTGCACGCACAGCTTGGCACCGTGCCTGTGGACGCGGTTTACCAGCTCCCGCACAGAGGGAATCTGGTAATCGTGGGTCATAGCCAGCTGCGTAAAGGAGGCCGGGTTCATGTCATCCACACGGCAGCAGCCGGTGATGATCATACCAACACCGCCTTTGGCCCTTTCCTCGTAATAATCCATCATCATTTCGGTGGCTTCGCCGTTGATCTGGCCCAAGCTGAGTTCGGCAGCGGTCATGACTGTGCGATTTTTGATGGTGAGATTACCGATGTTCATGGGAGAACGCAACAGTTCGTATAACATAAAGAACAGCCCTTTCCGTATGGTTTTATCTATATAAAAATAGTTTATATCAAAGGCAGGACAGTTGCAATAAGCAACATAACAATCTACTTTTTGCATATTCAAACGGGTAATTTATCGGCAACAATTATCGACAAGTGTTTGACTCTTTTGCAGCATGATGATATACTGTCTATTAGAATTGGACACATGTACGAAAGCGAGTGACGGCTATGGCAAAAGAAAAAACAGCAGTGGCAAACTCCAGGAACAGCGGGAAAATTGTGGCGGCGGCACGGGAATTGATCAAGGAGAAAGGATACCTGGAAGTCAGTGTCCGGGATATTTGCCAGCGTGCCGATGTATCCCGTTCCTCGTTTTACAGTGTTTTTTCCGGAAAGGATGCTGTGGTTGTGCAGATGATTCGCTCGCTGAAAGATGATGTGGGCGACGTGCTGAACCATATCATTGCGGCGGAAAATGATTTGGAACGGATATGGTGCCTATATGATAACTACATAACTGTGGCACTGGAATTCGGACCCGATGTGATGGGTTCGCTGCTTTTTGTGGATATGCAAAGCGGAATCGGTTTCATGGAACAGTTTTATTTGTACAATGATTGGTTCTGTCCCCTTGTGAAAAACTGTCAGCAAAAGGGAATCATTCAAAACCAAAATGGACATAAGGAACTGGTGGATGCGGCAGTCAATTCGGCCTTTGGAATCATGCTTGAATGGTGCCGCAAGCATGGCTCCTTTGACTTGCGGAAACACGCTTTTACTGCACATGAAGCAATCTACAATGTCCATCCCGACTACCGGGGTTTGTGGAAAAAGCAGAAAACATAACAGGCTATGCTTTTCTTTATTGTGCCAGCGCAATTGTCACTGTACAAGCATCACTTACTCCACTTCTGTCGGCTTTTGGATAAAAAGGCCGCAAAGCACCCAATTCTTCTTACTTACGAACGAAGCCCGATACCGTCAAGCGGTATCGGGCCGTCAGTTTTTCAAAAACGATATCGGTGGCTTATTTCGCCATGGCCCGGTACAGGAAGGTCACCACCTGGCCTCTGGTGCAGAAATTGCCGGGCGAGAACCGGCCTGCGCCGGTGCCGGCAGTGATTCCGTTTTCCACAGCCCACAGGACGGAGGTGTAAAAATAGTCGGAAGCCGCCACATCGTCAAAGGGATTTTCACCGTTGGCAGGCTCCGCCTTGCCCATGGCACGCCACAGGAAGGTGACCACCTGACCCCGGGTGCAGGCATCATCGGGGCTGAATCTGCCGTTGCCGGTGCCGGAGGTGATGCCGTTCTCCACGGCCCACAGCACTGCGTCGAAGAAGTAGTCGCCGGGCTTCACATCGGAGAAGGGATTTTCGTCAGACTCCGGTGCCGGTTTGCCCATGGCGCGCCACAGGAAGGTGACTACCTGGGCACGGGTACAGGTCTGGTTGGGGGAGAATTTGCCTGCGCCGGTGCCGGAAGTGATGCCATACTCCACCGCCCACAGGACAGGCTCCAGGAAGTAATCCCCTTCCTTCACATCCTCAAAGGGGTTTTCGGGCTTCTCGGGTTCCTGGGGAGGCTGGTAATCCGGATCTGCTTCGCCGCAGCGGATGCATTTGCCCTCCCGGAAATCATGGCCCAGGGGATCGGTGAAGGAATCGGTGTATTCCAGGTCGCACCGGGAGCAGCGGTGTCTGGTACTGCCGCCCTCGGTACAGGTGGGCTCGGTGACATGGCTGATGATGTTATGACCCAGTGCAGGCACCTCATCTGCCCGGTAGGTATCGCCGCAGATGCAGGTATAGACGGTATAGCCCTCGCACTCGCAGGCAGGATGGAATACCTGCTTGCTGTATTCGTGGGTATGGGGTTCCGTTCTGGTCATGCCGCAGTCGGCGCAGGTGATGCAGATCACCCCGTCCACCAGCTCGCCCTCGTTCCAGCTGTGCTCCTGCCGGGTCTCGCTGCACCAGCAGTGGAGGACCGCGTCGCACTCCTGCATCTGGAAGCCGAAGGTGCGGAAGATGGCCCAGGTGCCGTTGAAGTAGAGATTCTCAAGATTCGTGCAGCCGCGGAAGGCACCATCGTCCAGTCCGGTCAGCGTGCCGGGCAGTTCCAGGGACGCAAGGCCGGTGCAGTTTCCGAATACGTCGCCGCCGATCCAGTTCAGTCCCTCCGGAAGGGTCACATCAGACAGGGCTGTACAGTCCCGGAACATCCCTCCGGGCAGTTCCGTCACGCTCTGGGGGATCACGATGGAAGTAAGACCCGTGCAGTCTGAGAAAACGGCACTTCCCAAGGTGATCAGACCTTCCGGCAGGATGATCTCCGTCAGCGCAGAACAGCCGGAGAAGGCCTCCTGGTCGATCCGGTTCACGCCCTCCGGGATGGTGACGCTTTCCAGACTCCGGCAGTTGTGGAAGAAATAGCCTCCGATCCGGGTCATATCCGCCGGCAGCACCACCTGTTTCAGACTGGTACAGCCGGAGAACAAACCGGCACAGTCATCGGCAAGGCCGGAGGCCAGCACCATTTCTGTCAGACTGGCGCAGTCCTGGAAGGCAAACTCGCCGATCCGGGTCACTGCCTCGGGGATGGCGCATTCCGTCAGCGAGCAGCAGCCGGAGAAGGCACTGTCCCCGATTCGGGTGACGGACTGGGGCAGCTGGATCTGCTTCAGACTGGTGCAGCCAAAGAAGGTATTGTCCTCAATGGAGCTGATGCCCTCGGGAAGGTTGATCCGTTCCAGGGCCAAGCAGCCGGAGAACACGCCGCCTACCATATGGGCATCCATGATGGAATTGCTGGGCTTCACACCCAGGCTGGTCACACCGGCAGGGAGAAGGATCTGCTTCAGGCTGGAGCAGTCCCGAAAGGCCTGGTAATCGATGCGCTTCAGAGATTCGGGCAGCTGAATCTCCTCCAGGCCGGTGCAGCCGGAGAAGACGTTGCCCTTCAGCCGGATCGTTCCTTCCCCGATGGCGACGCTGCTCAGAGCGGCGCAGTTCTGGAAAACCGATTCCTCCAGAATGCTGATGGTTCCGGGGATCCAGATTTCGGTCAATCCGGTATTGTAGAAGGCATACTGCCCCAGATGATTCAGACCTTCGGAAAGGTTGATGCCGGTCAGCTCGGTGCAGCCCCGGAAGGCGTATTCTCCGATCCGGGTGACGCTTTCGGGCAGGGTCAGCGCAGGCAGATTTTCACAATGGGAGAAGGCATGGTCGCCAATGGCGGTCAGGGCCGCAGGGATATTGATGTCGGACAGGTTTGTGCAGTCCTCAAAGGCCTGTCCGCCGATCTCCTGCAGGCCCTCGGGCAGTCGGATGCTGCGCAGGCTGACGCAGCTGTCGAAGGTGCCCCCAATCTTTGTCAGGGTTTCCGGCAGGGTCACATCGGTCAGATTGGGGCAGTTATAAAATACGCCGCTCAACTGGGTGATGCCCTCTTCCACCACAGCAGTGGTCAGATTCTCGCAGTTTCCGAAGGCATAGCTGCCGATGGAGGTCACCGTGCCGGGGATCGTCACGGAGGTCAGACCGCTGCAGCCGGAGAAAGCGGCACTGCCGATGGTGCGGACAGATTCGGGGATGACAACTTCCGTAAAACCGGTACAGCCGGCGAAGGCGTCTTTTCCGATGGTGATGATGCCCTCGGAGATGGGCAGCTCCGTCAGACCGGTACAGTTTTCAAAAGCACCGTGATCCAGGTGCACCAGGGCTTCGGGCAGGGTGATGCTGCGCAGGGCAGTGCAGCCGTAGAAGGTGCCGTAGAGGGCGGTGAGGGTTTCCGGCAGCTTCACATCCGTCAGACTGGTACAGCCGGAAAACAGACCATAAAGTTCGCTTCTGCCCTCTTCCACCACCACGCTGGTCAGACCGGTACATCCAGCGAAGGCGCTGTCGCCAATGGTTTCCGCGGTGGAGGGAATGACCAGGGTGGTCAGTCCGGTACAGACGGAGAAGGCGTGCTCTTCAATGGTGTCGATGGTGTGGGGAATGGTCAGACTGGTCAGGCCGGTACAGCCGGTAAAGGCGCTGTCGCTGATGGTCTGCAGGCTTTCCGGAAAGGAAATTTCCTTCAGACCCGAGCAGTCGCTGAATGCGGCGGTTCCCAGCTTCGACAGTTGGCTGGGCAGCCGGATCTCAGCCAGGCTGCTGCAGCCCATGAAGGCTCTTTGCCCGATCTCCGTCAGACTTTCCGGCAGGTTGATGCTGACCAGATCGGTGCAGTCGGAGAATGCCTCATAGGAGATGGTGACGATGGTTTCCGGCAGGGTCACATGGGTCACGTCCTCGTTGTCCTCAAAGGCACGCAGGCCGATCTCCATGACCCGCAGGTCGTCCAGCTGTGCCGGGATCACAACCTCCGGGGAATCGCCCTGGTAGCCGCAGATCCGGATGTAGGGGCCGGTGCTACCTGCGGTCACGACCTCGTACTCCAGGCCCTCCGGGGTGACGCGCACCTCCGCCGACGCGTTCAGCAGCGTCAGCGGCAGCACCAGAAGCAGTACCAGAAGCGCCGTCAGGATTCTTTGTTTCGTCAGTTTCATGTAGAAAACCTCCTTGTATCTTCAGAGAAAGCATCTGCAGCACCGGCTCCGGGAACAGGACAATGCCATCATGCCGCGGTGGCTTTTGTCACAGGGATTCCGGTTTCTTTACATAGATTACACCCTGATCTTCCCGGGTGCAGCTGTTTCGGTTCCAGTCCTCCGCAAAGGGATACCGGTAGAAAACATGCTGAATACCCCCGGTCCGGATCCATTCAAAGTTCACATGAAAAGATTCCATCATATCGTATTCCCATTCCCAGCGGCCGTCGCCCCATCCTGGCGACGGTCAAACAGGCCCACGAGCTTCATCTGGGTGATTTCACCGAAGCCGCTTTCGGAATACATGGCGTATACTTCCTGCCGGGAATAGGTAATACCTTCATAGACAGCCATATCGGGCCCTGCTTCTGCTTGTATGTCATATATGGTATATATTACCACAATATGTACCAAAATGCAACATAAGGACTGCCCCCCCTGATCTTTCCATTCCGGACTTTGCCACTTACTAAAAAATAGGAGGGGTATATCACACTTGAAACTGAAATTCAACGTAAAATACGTCGGATTATAGAGTATAACTGATAAAAATATGATTAACGCAAAATTATCAAACATATCCAAAATAAGAAAGGGAGACCGCAACACCGCAGTGCCGCTTGTCTCCCTTTTTGAGTGACTGGTTTTTCTGTTGTCCGCCAACGCTCAGGTCTTTACCCCCTGCATCACATCGGATTTTAGGTGCCAGCCACACCGACAGGATAGTAGAATTATCCGAAGCTCGTGAATGATGGTGCTGAAACATCATCCAATTCCAGGTGATAGTATTGTGAATTACACATTTCCTCTGCCTCCAGTAAATTGCTCAATGGATTCAAAGTCATGGAACAGGAAGTGCATTTTTGCACAAGATATTGACTTTTTACCCATCATAATATAAAATAAAATCACCAACAGATGATAGGTGGTGCAACGATGAAAGAACTTATCAGAATGATTCGCGCCAAGGCAAATATGAACCAGGAGCAGTTTGCTTCTGCGCTGGGCACTACCGCCGTGTCCATCAACAGATGGGAAAATGGCAAGGCAGTACCCAATCAGATGGCGCAAACAAATTTACATCAGTTCTGCAAAAACCAGGGCATTGATGTTGCTGATCTTGTGACTGAAATGCTCCATTATGAGCATACTGCTGATGATAGCAGGAATATCTTTTATCATGGCTCCAAGAAGGGAATTGTCGGTGCCATTGCCCCCATCAGCCGTGCTGAGTGCGACTTTGGTCAGGGCTTCTATATGGGCACTGCAACCCTGCAGCCTTTGACCTTGGTGTGCGCCGAAGATAAGCCCAAGTTTTATACGGTGGAGTTCGACCTGTCCGGGCTGAAGGTTCTTGAGGTTGAGATCGGCATGGACTGGGCTATGATGATCGCATACTGCCGTAAGCAAATGGAAAAAGTGAAGGGCACTCCAATCTACGAGAAGTATGCCCACTTTGCAGACGGCTATGATGTCATCGTGGGCTATATTGCCAATGACCGTATGTACACAGAGCTTGCCCGGTTCTTCAACGGAACCATCACCGATGTGGCGCTGCTCAAGTGCCTGTCTGTGCTTGATCTCGGCAAGCAGTATGTCGCCATCACTCAGAAAGCATGTGACCAAATCAAAATTCTCGAAGAACGGGATCTGCATCTTCTGGAACGCCTTGCCTTGCAGGACAAGAGTGTGGCAAGACGTGCAGAGGGCATCGCTCTGGCAGATGAAGTCGTGAAGCAGTATCGCAGAGAGGGGCAGTTCTTCGATGAAATTCTGGGAGGGATTTGATTATGAACGAATCTCTGAAACTCGCTTTATGCGAAATGCAGGCACAGCTGTTTGTCCATTCTCAGGAGAAGGGCTATGCCAGCGAAGCCTTTATTAAGGCATTCATGAACTCGGATATTGCCGAAGATCTTGATATGCCGTTCAATCACATGCAGTGGGCCGGCACGCATTACCTGATGTCCCGCATGGAGGAAGAACATGCGGATGAGCTTATTCAAGGTGAGTGCTACGATACTGAGACGCTTTACTGGGCGGGTTATCTCTATCGCTACTGGCACATCTACAACGGCGACAGCAGCCGTGAAATACTCAAACAGGCATCTGCAAAGACGATGCGGATCGTCTATCTCATGTATCATACGATGAGTCCGGAGATGGCGATTGACCGACTGAAAGAATCATATCTG
Organism: Oscillospiraceae bacterium; assembly: GCA_017506735.1. Taxonomy (GTDB): domain Bacteria; phylum Bacillota; class Clostridia; order Oscillospirales; family Oscillospiraceae; genus Faecousia. Next base: position 9,968 of record JAFVMW010000075.1, read on the forward strand.
GAAAAGCGCAAGAAGTAATATAGTGCTATGCACCCTGCTGGTAGCAGGGTGCATTTTTGCTTGCCTACATTAACAGAACCTCAGCTGCATAATCCTCGGCATCAGGCTTGAGCTAAGGAACCTCTGAATAAATCGTCTGCGGCAGCTGACGATTTATTCAGAGGTTCCTTAGATTTGAGAGCGATGAGATGCTTCGGCATTATTCATGCATAGAGGAGCTTTATCCTCATTTTGTCCGCAAAAACGGCTTTGGGATGCCGAAAACCATTGGTATTACAGCACTTTTCCGTTTCTGTGGATTATTCCCACTCGTTGCCGGGACTTGCATCTTAAACAATTTTGTTGAGAAGATGTTGTGCCTGCTGTTCTGATTATTTTGATTGCCCATATTGTCTTAGCTGTACGATGGATGCTTATCAAAATCTTATCAGTGGTGATAAACCACCATGGGACGGTCATAAAAGTTGTTTCGGGTGGTTGTCACCCTAACAGTAGCATTATACGCAAAACCGACCGAAAAATCAAGATATTGACTGTTTCTTTTTCATACAAACAGTCGCTATTATCGCTACAGCAAACTCTGCAACGGGCATCGTAAACCACAATGCACTGTTGCCGAACAGAACGGGAAGCAGGAAGATAAGAATGCCGCTAAGAACCAGTCCTCGACCGAGAGAAACAGCCATCGAAACGCTTGCCTGTGCAACAGACTGGAAGTAATAGGTGGAGAACATATTAAACGGCATTAGAATGAACGAAATGCCGTAGGCACGCATGATTGCAGGAGCAATCGTCAAGACCGCTTCTGTCGGTTTCATAAAGAAGCCCACAATCGTGTTCGGAATCAAAAACAATACCGTTGTAAAGATAACACCAAATGCAAAAGACGTAGCAGCGGCATATTTGCGTGTCTCCATAACACGGTCTGTTTTTCCTGCGCCGTAATTGATGGACAGGATCGGCTGTGCTGCCTGTCCGGCACTATACGCACAACTCATCAGCACCAAGCTGTAATTTGCAATAACACCGTACACCGCCAGAGCGTCTGTTCCCAGCAGGCGAAGCACCTGATAGTTGAACATAACCGTTAAAACACCGGGCGCAAAGTCTGTGAGGAACGCAGAGAAACCATTGATAAAGATGCTGCCTGCTTTCTTCGCAAAACCGTTAAATCGTGTCAGCTTTAAGGTGCATTTCTTTGTCGCAAAGTGAGTCAGCAAAAGCACAAAGGATAAAACTGCACCGGAAGCCGTAGCCAGACCGGCTCCGAATATGCCCATATCCAATGCAAACACAAAGAACCAGTCACCAAATATATTGAATACACCACCGGCAACGATTGCGACAGAAGCTAAACCCGGAGCGTTGTCATTTCTCAAAAAGGATGCCAGCATATTATTAATCACAAATGCAGGAACAGCAAATTTGATAGCACCCAGATAGTCCACCGCCATATCCAACAAAGTGCCATCTGCGCCGAGCAAATGCAGAATCGGTCTGTTAAACACAAAGACCACAAACCACGCAAGCAACGCAATGATAGCATTGAAAACGATGGATGCTGTGAAATACTGGTTTTCATCGCCTGATTGTTGTCCTCTCTTTTGGCTGTAAAGGACAGCACCACCGACACCTGCAAACATAGCAAGACTGTAAATAAACGATACGATAGGCATTGCCATAGACATAGCAGCCGTACCAATCGGACCGTAATACTGCCCAACCATTGCCATATCCACCAAAGTGTAAATACATTGCAGCATACAGCTACCAAAGGATATAGCAACATATTTGAAATAAACGCTTCTGATTTTTCCATTAAGTAAATCCACAGAATCCTCCTGCAAAACAAAAAACGCCGGATAAGATCTGCTACACAATAGCAACTGTCTTAATCCAGCATTCACAGTACGCTGCAAATGCCCTCCAACAGAAGGTTTGTATAGGAAATCTTATCCGGCGTTGTAATTACGGTTTACATTGCCTCCGAAATTTTTGGAATTATATCACATATTATGAAAAAAAGCAAGGAGATAAAAGAAAAAAAGCCGCCCGCAGGATTTCTCCCACGGGCGGCGTATGGTCAGCTATCCAAAGGCTTGTATTCGGTTACGGTTTTCAGATAGGTTGGCGAGGTCATTTCATATTGGTGCTACAGGGGAAAGAACTGTTTTGATCTTTTGGCTGTTCATCTGGAATGCGGTCGAAGATCCGCTTCCATTCCCGCGCAACGAGACCGTGGCCAACGATAGTGGGGTGAACACCGTCCCGGACATAATAGGTCTGGGGAGCGTTCTCGAAGTTTTGCTCAAAAATTTCCTGAAGCCTTATGCAGGGAATCTTGATATCCTGGGCGATTCTACGGACTGCTTCTGCACGTTTGGGAACTTCCTTGGAAATGAAGCCCCAGTTTTGTGCTGTGGAGGAACCCAGGAAAACGAAAGGCTCCATAAGGATAATCTTCGTGGTGGGAAGTTCCTCCTGGATCTCTTTCAACATAATCCTTAGCACCTTTTCGAATTTTTCCGCGCTGACACCGTTGCTGTAGGCGGCTTCATAGAGTACATCGTTGACCCCTATGAGGATACTCAGATAATCTGGACGAAGATTGATGCAGTCCGATTTAATCCTCGCATACAGGTCTACCACCCGATCACCACTAATTCCACGATTCAGGAATTCATATTCACCCGGATGTTCCAAACCAATCTGAGCGGCCAGAAGGGCTACATAGCCCGAACCGAGCCAGTCCTCCTCTTCTCTTGAACGGCGTGCGTCAGTGATAGAGTCTCCCCAAAAAAGAATGCGTTTCACATAAATTCCTCCTTAATGATTAGCGTAAATACAAGGTTTGCCATCATATGATGAAACTAGGGAACCTCTGAATAAATCGTCTGCGGCAGCTGACGGATCTTTTGACCCAACTTTTCAGTTTGAAAACCGGGAAATACACAAAGTATTCCTCCGCTTTCCAAACTTCAATTTGGGCCAAATCTCTCGCCATCTGCTCTTGCCGATTGAATCAGAGCTTCCCTAGACTGTAGCTCTCTCTACGCAATTTTAGGGAAAGTTACAGCGGCTTTCTTTACGATGGGCGAGAGCCATAATAACAAAGCGCTGATGCGTTGTCATGCACATCAGCGCTTTCAGGTTTCTTATAGAATAATCACAGCTTTGCAGCGCTGTCGGGCTCAATGTAGAGGATTGCGTGGGGGTGGTTGCGCATGGCGGTGGCAGGGCAATGCTCACCCACGGGACCGTTGACGGTGGCTGCCACAGCATCTGCCTTGGTGGGGGCAGGCACTACGCAGTACAGCTCCTTACCGGCCATCAGGGCAGGAACGGTGAGGGTCAGCGCATGGGTAGGAACCAGATCAATGGAGGCGAAGCATCCGTCGTTGACCTGCTGCTGGCGGCAGATGGGGTCCAGCGGAACGGGCTTGATCAGAACGGGATCAGCGAAATCAGCCACAGGGGGATCATTGAAGGCCACATGACCGTTCTCGCCGATGCCCAGCACCACGATATCCGTGGGATATTTGGTCAGAAGGGCGGTATAGCGGGCACACTCAGCCTCGATATCAGCGGCATTGCCGTTGATGTAATTGACACTGCGCCAAGGGGCATGGTCAAACAGTGCCCGGCGGAGGAAATTGCCGAAGGCCTGGGGGGCATCCCCGGGCAGACCGATGTACTCGTCCATGTGGAATGCGTTGATCCGGGTGAAGTCGATGGATCTATCGGCCACAATGGAAGCCAACACCTCATTCTGGGAGGGGGCTGCGGCAAAGATCATGTTGCAGACTTCTTTTTCAGCCAGCACGCGTTTGATGGCATCGGAGATGTCGGCAGCAGCAGCCTTGCCCATCTCGCTCCGGTTCTCGTAAATATTGACCTGCAACAGGTCGGCAGCAAAGGTTTTCAGCATGGTATGATCTCCTCAATTCTCAAAACGGATGATTCCATCCGTCCAAACTGTTTTCACGTTGATATTTTCATCGAACAGTACCAGATCTGCCTTCCGTCCAGGAGCGACGGTTCCGGTGATATGGCTTCTTCCGATAATACGGGCGGGGGTGGCGGTGACCATTTCCACCGCATCAGGCAGACTTGTTCCGGCGAGCTGGACCATGTTTCGTACCAGACGGTCGGTGGTGGCCACAGAACCGGCGAAGGCTTTGCGGTCGGGCATCTTGGCGACACCGTCCTCGATGATTACTTTCTGACCATTTTCCAGACTTCCCAAAATGCTCTCACCACTGGTCTGACCGGCACCACGCATGGCATCGGTGATCAGGCACAGACGCTTAGGGCCGATAAACCGATATGCCATCTGAAGTAATTCTCCAGGCAGATGACAGCCGTCGGCGATGATCTCACTGGTCAGCTCATCCAGCACGTAGGCTGCTTCCACAATGCCGCCCCGGCGGAAGCCACCTACCCGGGTGATGGTGGAGCAGCCTGAGTACAGATGAGTCACATGGGTGAATCCGGCGGCCAATGCATCCTTTACTTCAGCGTAAGTGGCATCAGAATGTCCGATGGAGGCAAGCACACCCCGGTTTGTCAGTTCCCGGCCCATATCCAGCGCACCGGGCAATTCCGGAGCCAGGGACCAACGGACAATATCCGGACAGGCCTCAAGCATCAGTGCGGCTTCTTCCGCATCGGGATCACGCATCTGGCTTGGGTCCTGGGCTCCGGCCTGAGCGTGGGAGAAATAGGGCCCCTCCAGATGAAGACCCAACATCCGGCAGCCGTCCTGAATGTCGTCTCGACACCGGTAGAAGATCTCGAATGCCCGCAGAAGTTCTTCACGGGTGGCAGACAGGGTTGTGGGGGTCATGCAGGTGGTTCCGTGGGTCAGGTGGAGCCGTGCGGCAGTGCGCCAGGCATCTTCTGTACCGTCCATAAAGTCTGCGCCACCGCCTCCGTGACAGTGGATATCGATGAAACCATGGGACAGATACAACCCCTGTCCGTCGAATCCGGCCAGCGAAGGATCGGCGGTACCGACAGGCAAAATCGCCTCTACCAGATCATCACAAAGCACGATGTCGCTTGGAGTGATGACACCATCCTGTACCAGACGAATGTTGCGAATCACACTTCTCATGCTAGCGCCTCCTTTACGATCCGACGCAGAGCCTCAGCACTTTCAGCAGTGGCACCAAGACCACCCTCGGAGAAGGCGGCACCGCCGGGGCGGGTCATCAGTTCCTCGCTGATTTCAGAACCTACCCGGTAATGGGTTTCCAGACTCATCCAGCCGTCGTAGCCGTCACGATTCAGCGCCCGGATCAGGCCGGGATAATCTACCCAACCGGTTCCGATGCAGACGCAGTAAGACTCGTCCAGTTCATTTCGCACTGCATCTTTGATGTGGACATGACGCACCCATTTTTTGACGGCTTCATAGCCGTCGGGATAGGGTACCTCCCGGAACATATCGTAGATATCATTACCCGGATCGTAGATCGCACCTACCACATCCGAGCCGATTTGCTCCAGCAGGGCTGCCAGAGCGGCATGGTTGGTGGTGTTCACAGAGGGGTCTGCCTCCAGCAGAAGGGTTTTTCCCCGTGCTTTCAGAATTTCGATGGCAGGCGTAAAAGCCTGAACGATTTCATCGGTGATTTCCGGGCCGCATTCCCCGGCGAAGAACGCAAAGCCCCGGATGGTGCCGCAGTCCAGAATGTCAGCAGCATCGCAGAGTCTGCGGAGCTTTTCCAGTTCGCCTGCCACCTCATGGGGAAAGCATTTATAGAAGGAACTTGCCAGATTGCAGACAGTCAGTCCGGCATCATCCAGCAGATGTTTGTACTCAGTCAGTTTTTCGGCAGAGATCCGGTCGATAGGGGTGTCCTCCACGCTTCGTAACTCCACTCCGGAAAAACCGTGGGCCTTGGCGAAGGCGATGGCTTCTTTCAAATCCTGAGTAGCTTCGTCGGTGATGAAAGACAGTTTGATCTCACTCATCCAATCATCACCGGCTTTCCCTGTCGGCTGGATTCGTAGATGCCGCAGATGACCTTCACCGCCAGCGCAGCCTCCTGGGGGGGCAGCATGGGGGTTCTGCCATCACGGACCGCTTCGGCGATGTCCCGGAGCAGGCAGATATGGCCGTAGATGCCGATGTCGATGGGATTCTTCGCACCGCCTACTGCTTCGCCCAGATCGGGCCGCTGGGGTGCGTTTTCCTTGTCGATGAACTCCCAGGCAATGATGTGCTGATCGTCAAAGGAGACAGTGCCCATGTCGCCATAGATGGTGAAAGTGCTGCTGAAGCCTGGATAGGCGGTGGTGGCACCCTCAATGATTACCATAGCACCGGATTTCATCTGAATCAGTGCCGCAGCGGTGTCTTCCACCGGAATATCCCGGGACATGGTCTTTGCCTTACCGTAGACTGTGTCAATCTGATCGCCCAGCATCCACAGAATCAGATCAATTCCGTGGACACCCTGATTCATCAGTGCGCCGCCGCCGTCCAGGTCCCAGGTGCCACGCCAGCCGGCGGAATTATAGTAAGCCTGATCCCGGTAGTAGTTGAGCCGTGCTTCTGCCATACAGATCCGGCCAAGTTTGCCCTCCTGCACCAGCTGCCGCAGGGCGATGGCCACGGGCATCAGCCGCCGCTGGAAGATGCACTGCATGGTGGTGTTGTTTTTCTGAACAACCTCGATGACCTGATCCACCTTCTCCGGGGTGATTTCCATGGGCTTTTCGCAGACAATAGCCTTGCCTGCATTGGATGCATCGATGACTACCTGACCGTGAAGTCCACTGGGCACACATACACAGACGATGTCCACATTGGGATCTGCCAACAGCTCATGGTAGTCATAGTACACCTTCTCAAAGCCGTGATCGGCGGCATACTGATCCGCCTTTTCGGGGATGATGTCACAGCAGGCATAACGTTTGCAGCCTTCTCCCTCCAGCTGTTTCAGGGCGCTGGCATGGGTGAATGCGATGATACCGCATCCAATGATACCAAAATTCATATGTTTGCTCCTCCTCGTTCTGTCCATAAATCAGCAGTTCTGTAAATCCACCGTATCCGACTGCACAGGTACACGGTAGGTAAAGTAGTAGTTCCTCGAGTATCTCTGCCGGTATTCTACCGGCGACAGACTTTCATTGCTCTTGAAATAGCGACTGAAATAGTGCAGGCTCTGGAAACCAACCATCTCCGATATTTCGCTGATGCTGGAATCTGTATTCAATAGAAGTGCCTTTGCTTTCTCAAGCCGAATCCGGTTGATGTATTTGATGGGCGTGGTGTCAAATGCCAGCTTAAAGGCCTGGATCAGGGTGCTCTTGCTGACGATGGCAACGTGGGCCAGATCCTCCAGAGAGATGGGGGAGGCATAATTTTGATGGATAAATTGGGTTACCTTCTGGATGTCCACACCACCTACAGATTTCACCGGGGCGTCCTCCGGGGTGGCGGCAGGTCTCGGAGCTGGTGCCGCAGTTCCCGAGCGGAGGATTCCGGTGAGAGCAAGGCCGAAATACATACAAATCCGTTCGTAGCTGTAAGGCAGCTTCTCCTCGCTCTCCTTCAGAATTCGGTCGAAATAATACTGAAATCGGGGGAACACCGCATCATCCAGACGGTTTGGCAGAAGCATGGCATCCTGCGCCAGTGGACCGTCAGCAAGTGTGAATTTCAGATCCATCATCTGAGGCTGTTCTGACGGGCTGTTTCTCAGGATCGCATGGGGAACATAGGGTCGGATCAGATATGTACTCCGCTCTGTCAGGGAGAACTGTTCTTCCCCAATGCGGATCGTTCCGCCGCCCTTCAGTACGGAGATAATCTGCCAGTAGCTGTGACTGTGAAGTTCGTTTTCCCAGTGCTGGTAATACTTGCCCGACCACAAAACCACATATTCGTGCAAGGGGCTGCACCTCCCTTCTTGGTGATGGGGTTTATTATAGCACAAGCAGAACTCCTTTGTGTGAATCTTTCAACTCTTTGATCGATTTATCAATTTTATTGTGCAAATTGCAAAAAATATCGGGCAAAGCAATTTGATTTTCCGTATGCTATACTGATACACAGAGAAAGACTGGAATACCAGTATACGGAGGAAAAAAACTATGAAAATTGCAATGCTTTTAGATCAAATCGTGTTTCCCCAGGTCATCAATCCCAAGACGCTGGAGAAGTTCCACGCACTGGGTGAGGTGTCCATCAACCAGACCCAGGGCAATGATGTGGACAATGCCATGTCCCTGATTGAGGGTGCGGACTTCGCGGTCACCAGCTGGGGCAGTCCCGCAATGACCAAAGAAATCCTGGACAAGTGCCCCAACCTGAAGTTGATCGTCCATGCTGCCGGCTCTGTCAAGAGCATTGTCACCGATGAAATGTACGCCCGGGGCATCCGGATCGTCTCCGCTGCGCAGGTGCTGAGCACCGGCGTGTCTGAGACCGCTCTGGGACTGACCATTGCCAGTGTTAAGAATTTCTTTGCTCTGAACGCCGAGACTCACGCAGGCGGATGGTCCCACGATGGCATCACCGAGATGTATGACATCACCATCGGTATCATCGGCTTTGGTCTGGCAGGCAAGCACTACGCGGAACTCCTGCAGCCCTTTGCTGTGGATGTTATCGCCTATGATCCCGGCGTTAGTGCAGAGGCTATGGCAGAAATCGGTGTGAAGAAGGCAACGCTGGAGGAGGTTTTTGCCCAGAGTGATGTGTTGAGTCTCCATGCCCCTGAGCTGCCCAGCACCCGGCATATCGTAAACCGGGAAACCCTTGCCTCCATGAAAGATGGTGCCATCCTGATCAACACAGCTCGCGGCAGTTTGGTGGATGAGGAAGCACTGGTGGAGGCTCTGGAAAATGGAAAACTGAAGTGCGCCTGTCTGGACGTGACTGACCCCGAGCCTCCTGTGGCGGATTCTCCTCTGCGGAAGCTCCCTAACTGCATTCTGACACCTCATCTGGCCGGTCAGGCTGCCAATGGCCTGAAGAAGCTGGGAGATCACTGCTACCAGCAGATTATCAACTACTTGGAGGGCAAGCCTCTGTCCGGTGAGATCAGACAGGAATCCCTCTCCACCATCGCCTGAGCTATGGGAAAGATCCTTTCCACGTCCATGACCTACCGGCCGGAGCCACTGAAACACAGCTTCGGCTTCAAGGGCGGTGCCCTGACAGAGCTGTGGCAAGTGTATGTGACCCTCACGATGGACAATGGTACCAGCGCAAAGGGAGAGAGCATCCAGAGCGTTCTTTGGAGCGACAGTCGGGTCTTTGCCGAACAGGGGCAACAGATGGGCAATGAGCTGATGCTCAAAGTCACCGTCAGGGCTCTGGAGCTGCTGGAGGGTATGGAGCTTTCGTATCCTCCTCAAATGTTGGATGCGCTGCTGCCTCAGCTTCTGGATTATGGCAGAGAGATCACCGGAAATCCGGAGCTTCGGACAACATTTGTGCTGAATGCCATGACCGGTGTGGATTTTGCTCTGTGGAAGCTGTGGCGGAAGTCACAGGGAGAACCGGACTTCGATACCCTGTTCCATATGGACATCCACCAGCCCAAACTGGGCCTGATTCCTCTGCTGACCTACGATACCTCGGAAGCGCAAATCCGCTCCCTCGCGGAGGATGGATGCTTCCTGTTCAAGATCAAAATCGGTTCCAATCCCGGCGGCCGGAATGACCCGGAAGAGATGCTTCAATGGGATTGCCAACGGCTCAGCCAGATCCATCGAATCCTCTCCGGGCTGGAGACCCCCTGGACAAAATGCGGTCATCCCCTGTATTATATTGATGCAAATGGACGCTACGATAGCCGGGCCAGGCTGGAACGGTTCCTTGCTCATGCGGAATCCATCGGCGCAAAGGAGCGGATCGTCCTGCTGGAAGAACCCTTTGCGGAGGATAATCTTCAGGACGTTCGGAATCTGGGAATCCTGATTGCTGCTGATGAAAGTGCCCACTGCGCAAGTGACGCACGACATCTTATGGATGAATATGGCTACAGTGCCATGGCCCTGAAGCCGATTGCCAAGACTTTGTCCGTAAGTCTTCAGGTGCTGGAGGAGGCACGGAAACGGAATGTACCCTGCTTCTGCGCTGACCTGACGGTGAACCCTACGATGGTTGAGCTGAACAAGCGATTCGCTGCGGGCCTTGCCTCTCTGCCCGGTGTAAAAATCGGTGTGTTTGAGACCAATGGCGCACAAAATTATGTCAACTGGGATCGGCTCCGGGCTATGTCTCCTGCCCATGGAACATCCTGGGCAGATCCGGAAAATAGTTGCTATCATCTGAATGAAGAATATTTTAGCAATGACGGAAACCTCTGGAAGGAGGAGAACACTTGAAACAAATCGGATATGCGATCATCGGCTGCGGCATGATCTCTCAGTTCCATGCTACGGCCATCGCTGAAACACCCAACGCCCGTCTGGTGGGTGTCTATGATGCCATGCCCTACCGGTGTGAGCAGTTTGTAATCCTCAACGGGGGAAAGGTGTATGAATCTCTGGATCATGTCTGGGCGGATGTAGAAGTGGATGCCGTGTGCATTTGCACCCCCAGCGGTCTGCATTTCCCTCAGGCACTGGCTGCGCTGGAGCATGGAAAGCATGTTCTGGTGGAGAAGCCCATGGCGTTGAATCTGGCGGACTGCGATACGCTGATTGACATCGCGAAGGAACGGAACTTGACTCTTGGTGTGGTCAGCCAGATGCGCTTTTCTCCGGGAATTCAGCAGGTGAAGCAGGCCATGGATGCAAAAATCCTGGGCAAACTGATCTGTGCCGATCTGTACATGAAGTTCCATCGGAGCCAGGACTATTACGATTCCTCTGACTGGCGGGGAACCTGGGCCATGGACGGCGGCGGTGCTCTGATGAATCAGGGTATCCATGGTGTCGATCTGCTGCAGTACTTGGCCGGTCCTGTGGACAATGTGTTCGCACGAGCCAAAACACTGGCCAGAAAAATCGAGGTGGAGGACACTTTGAGTGCCATTACTGAGTTTGAAAGCGGTGCCATCGGCGTGATTCAGGCCACCACCAGTCTCCATTCCGGTTTCTCCCGGCGCATCGAGCTGTGCGGCGAGAAGGGAACCATCATTCTGGAGGAGGATAAGATTCTGCTATGGGATGTGGCCGACGATGAGGGACTCGACCTCGACACGCAGGGTGCTTCGGAGGTCCGCAGCAGCTCCGATCCCAGCCAGATCAGCTCCAATGGCCATGCCCGGCAGATCGGTAACTTCACCGCTGCCATTCTGGGCAAAGAGACTATTCTCATCGACGGTAATGAGGGCCGAAAGGCTGTTCAGATTATCCTCAGCGCCTATCAGTCCAGCCGGGAGAACCGCCCTGTTACCCTGTAAAGGAGAAAAGCCTATGAATCAAATTTCTGTAACGGGCAATACGCCACTCCGTTTCTGGGAGGGCTTTACCTGTCTGAAGGAAGAACTGGGATTGGAAAATCAGGATCAGGGATTCCCTGTTTTCTTTGAGCAGGCACCTTCCTTCGGCTTGATTATCACAAAGAATTCTGCAACCATTCGGTGGAACAAACCCAGCCAGTGCTACCGGGGTCTGTCCCTGCTGAGCCAGCACTGGGGCACCTGCCAGGAGATTCACCAGCCCATGGCTTTTGAAACCGCCGGTATCATGTTTGATGTGTCCCGGAATGCAGTGCTGAAGCCGGAAACCATCCGGTTCCTGCTTCGGAAGATGGCCATGCTGGGCCTGAACCTTGGCATGATGTATACTGAGGACACCTATGAGGTGGAGGAGTATCCCTACTTCGGCTACCTCCGGGGAAAATACTCCAAAGCACAGCTCCGGGAGCTGGATGATTATGCCGATGCACTGGGCATTGAGCTGGTGCCCTGCATCCAGACCTTGGCCCATCTGAACCGTGCCCTCCACTGGCCGGCTATGGCCCATATGAAGGATACCGAGGAAGTCCTGCTTGTGGAGGATGAGGCGGCACTGGAATTCATCCGTGCCATGATCCGAAATGCCACCGAGCCATACAGGACCAAGCGCATCCACATTGGCATGGATGAGGCTCATTTCCTGGGCCTGGGCGGTTACTTAAGAAAACACGGATACACAGACCCCTTCACCATTATGGAGCGACATCTGAAAAATGTCAGCGGTATCATCCGGGAAATGGGCCTGGATGCCATGATGTGGAGTGATATGTACTTCCGTCTGGCATCTCCCACCGGCGGCTATTATGATGCTCCCTTCATCCCGGAGGAGGTCATGGCGAAAGCCCCTGCCGACATTGACCTCGTCTATTGGGACTACTACCAAATGGACGAGTCTGTCTATGAGCGGATGATGGAGATGCATGCCAAATTCCCGGCAAAGACCGCCTTCGCCTGCGGAATCTGGACCTGGACCGGACCTGCTCCCCATCCCCAGAGGGCGCTGGATACCATCCTGCCGGGTCTGCGCCAGGCGAAGAAGTACGGAGTGCCCCTGACCTTTACCACCGGCTGGGGCGACAATGGCGCGGAATGTCCCATGGTGGCCGGCCTGTACCCCATTGTAGTCTACGGCGAGATGTGCTACAACGACGAGTATGACGCGGCGGCCTGTGCTGCACGGTTCCGTGCTGTGGCAGGGGCAGATGCAGATGCGTTTATCGATCTGACCCGGTTCAACCAGCTTCCCGGGATCAATGACTGGTCGTTGCGTCCGGTGAATGCGGCCAAGTTCCTGCTGTATCAAGACCCCATCGTACCTCTGTATGATGACGACCTGAAGGGCGTGGACACGCAGGCGCATTACAACACACTGGAGTTGGACTACCGTCGGTATCAGCAGGAAAATCCTGAATACGATCTGCTCCTGGGCTTCTATGCCCAGTTGGCCCGTACATTGAAATATAAGTGCGCCTTCCATCTCCGGGCAGGAACCTGCATCCGGGAAGGAAATCGGGACGGTGCGGCCATATGTGCCGCCATTGCCTGGGCTGCCGCAAAGGAGCTGAACAGGCTCCGCGAGATCTGGCGGGATGTTTGGTACCACTATAACCGAGTCTATGGCTTCGAGATCATTGATGTACGCATCGGTGGTGTGGCAGCCCGGATGGAGTCCGCTGCCCGGCTGATGGAGGACTTCGCCGACGGGCGGATCGATACCATTGAACCACTGGCGGAGGAGCCGCTGCCCTACACGAATCTGCCCGGCGGAGCATTGCGAGGCAGCTATGCCTGGGGAGAGATCGTATCTGCCTGCAAAGCGGATCTGTAAGAAAGAAGGAATTTCATGTCCAAGAAAATAACTGTTGCCATCTGCGGCATGGGTATCCGTGGTGCGGAGGCCTATGCCAGCTATCAGAACCTCCGACCGGAGGAAATGGAGATTGTTGCCGTTGCCGATCCCAGACCGGAGCGCCGGGATCTGGCTGTTCGGGAATATGGTGTGAAGCCGGAGCTCTGTTATGAAAGCGGCGAAGAACTGCTGGCACAGGAAAGAATTGCCGATGTGCTGATCATCGCCACCCAGGACACCGACCACATCCGTTACGCACTGCCCGCACTGGAGAAGGGCTACCACCTGCTGTTGGAAAAGCCTATTTCTCCCAATCTGGATGAATGCATTGCGCTGAGAGAAAAGGCCCATGAATGCGGGAAAGTCGTTATTGTGTGCCACGTGCTCCGCTATACCCAGTTTTATCAGAAGATCCACGATCTGCTCCGGGAGGGAACCATCGGTAAGATTCAGGCTCTCCATGCTACCGAGAACATCGCCTATTGGCATTTCGCCCATAGCTATGTCCGGGGAAATTGGCGCAGATCCGATCTGTCCAGTCCTGTGATTCTGGCGAAGTCCTGCCATGATATGGACATCATCCGCTGGCTGGTGGGCAGTCCCTGCATCCGGGTTTCCAGCTTCGGTAGTCTGGACTGGTTCCGGGGGGAGAATGCTCCTGCGGGCTGCGGCGAACGGTGTCTTGATTGTGGCGCAAAGACCGACTGTCCCTACGATGCGGAGAAAATCTATCTGGAAAACAAAAAGAGCGGTTACCGCTCCGGTACCCGTCAGTGGCCGCTCACCGTGCTGACCAGCGACGTAACCGAGGAAAACCTGTACGAAGCGCTGGGAACTGGCCCCTATGGTAGATGCGTCTATCACTGCGACAATGATGTTTGCGACCATCAGGTGGTGAATCTGGAGTTTGAAAACGGTGTTACCGCTTCCTTCACCATGTCTGCCTTCACTCAGGACTGCTACCGCACTGTGAAGGTCATGGGTGCGCTGGGCGAGATTGAGGGCAACCTGGAGGAAAACGTGGTCTATGTCCGCCGGTTCGGAAAGCCGGAGGAGAAGATCGTTTTGGACCCGGTGAGCGACGAGTTTGCCGGTCATGGCGGCGGTGACTCCCGGATGATGGAATACCTGTGTAAGGTTATCTCCGGTGGTGAGGGTAATGCCCTGACCAGCGTGGACGCATCCGTTGAAAGCCATGTGATGGCCCTTGCCGCTGAGGAAAGCCGGAAACACGAGGGCGCATCTATTACACTGAAAGAATTTGAGGTGAATCACAAATGATCCGAATTGGTGCTGTGAATATTGATACTTCCCATCCTTTGGGTTTTGCCGAGGTGATGGAGAAGAGTGACCGTGCCCGCTATGTGGGCGTGTACAACGATTCCTTCCGTAATGATGCTGAAGTAGAGGGCTTCATCCGCCGGTTTGGTCTGAAAAAGCGGTGTGATACCCTGGAGGAACTGGCCGAGATGTGCGACATTGGCTTCATTCAGGGCTGCGACTGGGATGACCACATCCGTTGCGCTATGCCTTTTATTGAACGGGGCAAGCCTGTATTTTTGGACAAGCCTATGGTGGGCAATCTCCGGGATCTGAAAAAGCTGGAAGAGCTGGTGGCGAATGGTGCCGTGATCCTGGGTTCATCCTCTGCCCGGTATTGCTACGAGGTGCAGGAGTTCCTGGCCATTCCCGAGGAAGAACGGGGTAAGATCGTCAACGTGTTCGGTACTGCCGGTGTGGACGAGTTCAACTACGGCGTACATATTGCTGAGCTGATCGGCGGCCTGCTGGGTACCGGGGCTCAGGAAGTGAAGTCCCTGGGCATGGGACAGGCAGACGGTAAGTATTCCGAGAGCTACTACGTTCAGTTCCCGGAGGCCAGTGCCATGTTTAACACCTTCACTGGTGCATGGCAGCCCTTCGTGGTCACCATTATGACCACCAAAACTACTTACCAGTTCAAGGTGGACTCCGGCAAGCTCTACGCTGCCCTGATTGAGCAGATCTGCAATTATATGGAGGGAAAATCCCACATTCTTGCGGATATGAATACTCTGGCAGAGTCCATCAGAATCATGCTGGCTGCTGCCCAGTCCCGGGCAGAGGGCGGCAAAACTGTGAAGATCTCTGAACTGACCGAGGATGGTGCCTGCTACGACGGAAAAGCCTTCTGCGCCGGCTACGGTGCGGCAGCAGGTCCCATGTATTCTGCCCTGTAAAGGGGAAGCCCATGAAGTCCCCCGTTTTCATGACGCAGGAGCTGTTTTTTGTCAAATGCAGCTTCTGTAATGTATTTGAGGTTACCGATGAGAAGCCCTCCGGAGATATCCTCCACGCCCACGATTATGCGCAGATCTGGTATGTAACCCGGGGACAGTGCGATCATTACGTGGAGAATCAGCTGTATCTGATGACTGCGGGAGATACCTTCCTGATTCCACCTATGGTGGAACATGAGACGGTTTTGGCTCCCGGATCTGCCGCAATCAGCGTGGAGTTTTCGTTGGAGGATCTGTTTCCCACTCCGTGCGGTGCTGCACAGACGGAAATCAGGAGCTATCTGGATCGGATGAGTGTTATGGGCTTTTTGCAGGACTCCAAAACCCGTCAGCCCCGGTTCCGGTTCCGTCCGGAGGCGATGCCGAAACTGGATCGGCTGATGCGGGAAATTCTCGAGGAATTTCGGGAGGAGAAGCACTGTTATCAGGATATGCTCCGGGTGAAATTGCAGGAACTTCTGCTGCTGTATATCCGGGAATATCTCACATCACCGGAAAGCCGCTCCACCGATCTGACGTATGAACGGTATCAGGCGCTGATGAACAAGGCCATTGCCCATATCGACGAACACTATAATGAGAGCATCTCACTGGAGGATGTGTGCCGGATTTCCACGTTATCCAAGACCTATTTCTGCTATCTGTTCAAGCTGATGACCCAAAAAACCTTCGTGGAGTACATCACGGAGCGTCGGGTTCAGGGGGCTATGCGCCTTTTGCAAAATACCACCATGTCCATTCAGGCGGTGAGCGAGCAGACAGGCTTCCATGATGCGGCCAATTTTTCCAGAACCTTCCGGAAAGCCGTGGGGATTTCTCCCAGGGATTACCGGAAAATGCGTTTTCCTGCCAGAGAAGGAGGAAACAATGAGTAACTTTACGGAACTTACCCAATATCTCGACAGCCTTGCCGGGCGATTCGGTATACCCGGCTGTGACTGCGTTGTGACCGTAGATGGAAAGCTTATATACCGGCACAGCGCAGGATTTCGTGATGAAGAAAAGCAAATCCCAGTAACCTCCAATGATACCTACTGGATCTATTCTGCAACCAAGCTGTTCACCTGCACCGCTGCACTCCAGCTGATGGAGCAGGGAAGGCTATCCCTTTCCGATCCGGTGTCTAAGTATCTGCCAGAATTTGGCCGATTGACGGTCTGCAATGACGATGGTACAATCTCTTTCGTGGAGGAAAACCTTACCATCCATCATCTGATGACCATGACAGGAGGTCTGGACTACGATCTGGAGCGACCTGCCCTGCGTAAAGCCATTTACTCCGGCTGCGAAAGGACCCGGGAACTGGTGGCTACGCTTGCGGTCGATCCGCTGCGGTTTCGGCCGGGAGAACACTTCCTTTACAGCCTGTGTCACGATGTGCTGGGAGCAGTGATTGAGGTGGTCAGCGGAATGTCCCTTTCTGATTATGTCCGCAGATCTATCACGGAGCCACTGGGAATGACCGACACCACCTTCCATCCTTCTGAGGATCAGCTGAACCGGCTTGCCACCCAATATGCCCATCTGGACGGAAATGGCACCCATAAACCCGTCGGACAGACCAACAAATTCCGGTTTTCGGAAATCTATGACTCCGGCGGAGCGGGATTACTCTCCACTGTGGATGATTATATCCGGCTGGCGACGGCTCTTGCACTGGGTGGAGTTTCTCCGGAGGGTGTGCGCATTCTGTCACGAGAGAGTGTGGATTTGATGAAAACCCCTGCTTTGGATCAGGTTCAGCTGGCTGACTATCTTGCCAGAAGTCCTGCAGCGAAGGGGTACAGTTACGGTTTGGGTGTCCGGGTGTTGACAGAACCGCTCCCTTCCGGTGTTCCGGTGGGCGAGTTTGGCTGGGACGGTGCTGCCGGAGCATATGTACTCATTGATACGGAAAACCGGCTTGCGCTGTTTTACGCCCAGCAGGTGTGCAACTCCTATATCACCTATCAGTATCTCCACCCGGAACTCCGGGATACCCTCTATCGCTGTATCGGGAGGTGAAAAGATGGAACTGAAAATAGACGGAACCTGGTTTGAGTTTTTTCACCACAGCAAGGTGGAAGGTGAATTCTGGAATCAGAAATGCCGCTCTTATACGGAAGCTGACTGGCGAAGCGTGCTACAGAGCATTGCAGGCCGAGGAATGGAATACGTTGTGCTCATGTGCGGAAGCCTTTGCTATTCAGACTATGCCGAATCCTATTTTCCAGGCGGACCCTATCCTTTCCCGGAAGAGATGGTGTGCAAAAATCCCATGGAAGTGCTGATGGACGAAACAAGCCGTCTGGGACTGAAGGTATTTATGAGCTGCGGCTTCTACGGTGACTGGACCCATGCCCGGGACAATATGCGTGATCCGGAGGTTCGAGGCAGAGCCTTTGCCTCCATGGAACGTCTGACGGAACTGTACGGTCATTATCCCAGCTTCTACGGCTGGTATCTTCCGGATGAAATCGGCATTGATGGTCATTTTCCCCAGTTCTTTATCGATTATGTGAATGACTACAGAGCATTTATCCGTCAACTTACCCCAGAGAAGCCCCTTTTGATCGCACCTTATGGTGTGGCGAAGATTACCTTTGACGAGGTGTTTGTGGATCAGCTCCGTCAGCTGGACTGCGAATTCATTGCTTATCAGGATGGTGTGGGTATTGCCAACGGTGGTGTTGAGACCGCGGAGGAGGCCTTCCGAAAACTCCGGATCGCCCATGATCAGGCAGGCCGTTCTCGGTTGTGGGCAGATATGGAGGTATTCCGTTTTGCGGGAAATGCCTACCGATCTGCCCTGATCCCGGCGGAGGCAGACAGAATTCATGCCCAGCTGAAGGCGATTACACCTTACGTGGAGAAAGTGCTGATCTATCAGTATCAAGGATGTTTAGAGCATCTGTGATCAGTAAAGTGAATACCCAAAATGTACATTTGAATATAAATAGTGCATAAACGTTCTGAAGACTTGGGTTATATTTATGTACAATTTGCAAAAAGCCTGAAATAATCTGCAAAGACTTTCAAGGAAGTATCTGTTAAACTTTATACTAACGGAATGGTAATAATCCATTCCAAAATAAACAAATCAGGAGGAACAAAAATGAAAAAGCTGATTGCTCTGCTGCTGGCTATGGTCATGGTTCTGTCTCTCGCTGCCTGTGGCAACGACACCCCCGAGACCACCGGTCCTAAGGAAACTAAGCCCGCAGTCAACAACGATCCCGTTGAGACCCAGCCCGTTGCCAAGGAGCCTGTTGAGGTTACCATCTGGCACCTGTTCGGCGAATCTCTGGAGAACGGCGCACCTCATATGTACTATGTTGAGTGGGCCGAGCGGTTCAATGCTTCTCAGGACGAGATCCATGTCACCGTTCTGGGCGGCAAGTCCGCTACCGACATCCAGACTGCTATCGCAGCCGGTGAGACTCCCGACATCTTCATGAACTACTGGAACAACGCTGCTCAGTGGGCAAATGCCGGCGCTCTGCTGGATCTGACCCCCTACTACGAGGCTGACACCGCATGGAACTACAAGGATATCATGCCCGGTGCTCTGGCTCTGTCCCAGTACGACGGCAAGTTCTACTCCGTCCCCAACTCCTACTCCACCACCTTCATGTTCTACAACGCTGACATCCTGTCCGCCGCTGGCTGGGATACCTTCCCCACCACCACCGACGAGCTGATGCAGTGCATCAAGGACACCACCGTCGCCAACGAGGACGGCTCCATCAAGACCCTGGGCCTGCTGCCCAACATGCCTTGGCTGGATACCGAAATGTGGGCTGCTGCTTTCAACGCTAACTGGATTAGCGAGGATGGCAAGACTTCCACCGCTACCGATCCCGCCAACAAGGCTATGTTCCAGTTCATCCTGGACATCTACAAGTTCTACGAGGAAGAGTTCGGTTGGGATGCCCTGGCCATCAATGACTTCGGCGATACCGTCCGTGGCAACCGTGCTACCGCTAATGACCCCGTGCTGACCGGTGAGGTCGCAATGCGTTGGAACTCCGAGAACCTGGCTGCTACTCTGGCCGTCCACGGTAAGGACGTCAACTGGAAGATGGCATGGTTCCCCAATGTTGAGGGTGGCGAGGCTCGTGCCCTGCTGACCTCCAATGTCTGGCAGATCAATGCCAAGTCCGCTAACCCCGATGCTGCATGGAAGGCTCTGGCCGATCTGACCTCCGCTGAGAACCAGAAGATCATGGCTGTCGGCGAGAACAACAACGGTTACTTCTACGCTCGCCGCTCCGTCCTGGAGTACATGAACGACACTCTGGCTGACGAGCTGGGTGCTGCCAAGGAAGACCCCGCCACCGGCGCTAAGGTCACTGAGAACCTGAAGGTTATCACCGAGGCTATGCTGAACGGCAACCTGCAGGCATTCCCCAACTTCGCATACGTCAATGAGTATCTGAACGCCATCTCCAACTACGGCGGCCTGATCTTCACCGGCGATATGACTGTGGACGAGGCTATGCAGGCTGTGGTTGACGAGATTCAGCCTCTGCTGGACGAGTCTCCCTACGTTCCCTACGAGGGCTGATTCCGGTAATCAATACCGTCTGACCTGATAACACGCAAGCGGGTGGGAGATCCTCCCACCCGCATTTTTAACTATTCCGAAAGGATGTGGAAGTATGCCGGAAAATACGCTGGCTCCCAACCTCGCCCATAATAAGAAAACCAGCCGCCAGCAGAAACGATTCTTCTGGATCGGCCTGGCCTTCGCATCTCCCTGGATCATCGGCTTCCTGCTGTTCAAGGTCTATCCGATCTGCAGCGCCATCTATTTCTCCTTCACCAAGTATAATATGTTCAAGCCCCCTGAGTGGATCGGCCTGGACAACTATAAGGAACTTTTCACTGACCCCTATGTGAAGAAGAGTTTCGCTAATACCACCTACATGGTCATTGTGGGTCTGCCAATCAGTTTGTCCTTCGCCATGGTCATGGCTATGATCATGAATCTGCGGGCAAAGGGTATGCCCCTGTTCCGGACCATCCTGTATCTGCCCAGTGTGGTGCCCAGTATGGCCAGTGCACTGCTGTTCCTGTGGGTCATGAATTCCCGCTACGGTATCGTGAACAACATGATCAGCTTCATTGGACTGAAAGGACCCTCCTGGCTGAATGATCCGGACTGGACCAAACCGACTTTGATTATTATGGGCTGCTGGGGCTGCGGCGGTACTGCCGTGATCTTCCTTGCTGCCTTGAAAAGTGTTCCCACCCATCTGTATGAGGCTGCCCGACTGGACGGTGCCGGTAAATGGCGCCAGTTCTGGACCATCACAATTCCCATGATCTCTCCCACCATTCAGTTCCAGTTCATCATGGGTATCAACAGCATGTTCCAGTACTTCACTCAGGCCTTCGTGTTTAATATGTTTACAGGCTCTGCCGGACAGGTCACCGGCGGTGGACCGGCAAACTCGATGCTGTTCTATAGTATCAACCTATACCGGGAAGCCTTTGACTATTTGAACATGGGCTACGCCAGTGCACTGGCTATGGTGCTGTTTATAATCATTCTGGTGGTCACCTTTGTGGCCATGCGTGTCAGCGACCGGATGGTCAACTACGATGTGGAATAAGGAGGTATGGCTATGAACAAGAATACCAACACCTTGGCTGTGGCCAAAAATGTCTCCGGCTCCATCATTAAGTATGCCTTCCTGATCGGTCTGTCCTGCATCTTCATCATGCCTCTGGTATGGATGGTTTCCACCTCTCTGAAGCCCAATCAGGGCCTGTTCGTATTCCCCATTGAGTGGATTCCCAAGGAGCCCCAGTGGCACAATTACAGCCGGGTCTTTGAGCGTGTGGATTTTGCAGGCTACATCAAAAACACACTGATCACCTCCCTGACCCCTGTTGTGGGTACCCTGCTTGTTACTCCCATGGTTGCCTACTCCATTTCCATGGTCCCCTGGAAGGGCGCAAAGATCATCTTCCCCATCATCCTCGCCACCATGATGATCCCTGGCCAGGTTACTCAGATCCCCATGTACATCACCTGGTCCAAGCTGGGTTTCATCAACACCTATGTTCCTCTGATTCTGCCCTATTTTGTGGGTACACCCTATTATATCTATCTGATGCGCCAGTTTATGAAGAGTCTGCCCAACTCTCTGGTAGAGGCAGCCCGTATCGATGGCGCTGGTGATGTGCGGATTCTGTTCCAGATCATCTATCCTCTGTGTCGTCCCGTGCTGACCACCATCGGTGTGCTGGTGTTTATCGCCTGCTGGAACGACCTGAATGGTCCTCTGATCTATCTGCAGGACAGCTCCAAGTACACCATTGCTGTTGGTCTGAAGAGCTTCATGCTCTCTGCCAAGACTGACTGGGAGCTGCTGATGGCCGCCAACACCATTTTTACACTGCCTCTGATTATCATTTTCTTCCTGGCGCAGAAGCAGTTCCTGGGTGGTATCTCCACCACTTCCGGCCTGAAATAATTCTCCTCTCGGCTCTCCAGTCCTGTCTTGTGCGATTCCAGGGCTGGGGAGCCATATTATCATGGAAAGGAGCATTCTATGCTTGATTTGTCCGTTCCCTTTTATCCGGTAATGATGATTTGCCGGGAGCCAAAAGAATATGCCTGTAATCTTCCAGAGGGAATCACCCTTCGTTTCTGGGAACCGGGGATGGAAGAAGCCTGGGGCAGAGTCCACATGGCAGCTGGTCAGTTGGGTACCATGGAGAAGGCCCTGCGTATTTTTCATCAGGAGTTTGCCCCCTATCCCGATGAACTGAAAAAGCGGATGTTCTTTCTATATGAAGGCGACCGTCCTGTGGCTACCATGACTGTGTGGTTTGGCAATGACCTGGGATACCCCGCGACCCGGCTTCACTGGCTCAGCTGTGTTCCGGATTGCCAGGGAAAGGGGTTGGGTAAGCTGACCATGGACATCTCCCTGTGGCTGTATCGCCAGCTTGGTTGCACCGGTCCACTGTATCTCACCAGCCAGACCAGCAGTTATGTGGGCATTAATATTTACAAAAAATACGGCTTCGAGCCCTACCTCGGTCCCATGCCGGACAATGGAGTCCAATGGGACAATGAAAAGGCATGGGCTATCATCAATGAGAAATTGGCAGCATATCGGAAGTGATTGCTCCAGTTTTCCAGCTGTGCTATAATCCAATCATCCCAATTCTAGTAAGGTGATTAACATGTCTTTGTTCTCCAAGCAAAAAACTCCGCCCCCACCTCCAAATGGTACGGAGGAGTACCATCCCATCTGGTCAAATTTTGAATTTCTGTTCCTGACTAATTTTAAGCTGATCCCCTTCTTTCTGCCCAGCATCGTTGCCATGGGCCTGTTTCTCGCCTTTGGGGGCGGTCTGTTTCTGCTGGCAGCTATGGTGCTCCTGCTTCCTGCTGGACCGGCGGTGTGCGCCATGTATGATGTGAGCTATCAGCTCTGCCGTGAGGTGCCAAAGCATGAACGTCGGGGCTTTTTTGCCAGTTACCGGTTGAATCTGAAACAGGGCATTTCCACTATGGCGGTGCAGCTTCCTGTGATCTTCCTGCTGCTGATGCTTCTGCTGATTCAGGGAGAGAAGCCTCTGTGGGTGACACTGTGTCTGATTCTGGGTAGTGTGATTCTACTGGCGTTTTCCATTCTGGCGTTCTCGCAGACGGCACTGGTGGAACTTCCGCTGCTTCAGATCTGGAATAATGCTTTGTTTTTGATCCCGCTGACTCATTGGAGGAGTCTTGTTCCTGCTGTGGTGCATCTGCTGTATCTGGCGGTACTGTATCAGTGGCTGGGATGGGCATTTCTGCTATTCCTGTTTCTTGGCCCAGCTATGCTTATTGCATGGAGCGCCAATACTCTGTGGCCCGGGCTGGAGCCGATCCTGATCCGGGGAGATGATCAATGAGTCCCTTGATCGATGTTCACGCCCATATTTGGCTCGGGCAGGAAGCGGAAAATGCCCGAGCTATGACCAGGGCAGCCAGAGAATATGGCATTGAAAAGATTCTGATCTCACCACTGGGTTCTCATCAGCCAGACAGAGCGGAAATCTGTCAGTTGAATCGCAGGGCACGGGAACTCTGCGAAGGAGATCCTCTCTTTTCCCGATATGTGACCGTTGCTCCGGAGCAGGAGAACGCTCTGTCTGTGCTGGAGGAGGGACTCCAAACCGGCGCTGTGGGTATGAAGCTGTGGGTGTCCTGTCTGTGCGACGATCCCCGATGCGATGCGCTGTATGAACGGTGCGCGGAGGAGTCGGTTCCCGTGCTGATCCATACCTTTTCCAAAACGGTGGGGCAGCTTCCCGGAGAATCCACCGCAGTTCATCTGCACCGGGCGGCGCTGTGTCATCCAGACACCGTATTCATAATGGCCCATCTGGGAGGAAATTGCTATCACGGCATTCCGCTAATTCGAGATCTCGGGAATGTATACACAGACTTTTCTGGCTCCGGCAGCCGTCGGGATGATCTTCCCTATGCGTTGGAGCAGTTAGGCGCTGAGAGAATCCTGTTTGGTACCGATATGCCGGGTTCCTTTTCCATGAGCTGGGGACAGGTGCTGTCCGCAGGATTGACGAAACGGGAGAAAACGCTGATCTGCCGGGAAAACGCCCAGCGGCTGTTCCCGACTCTGAGGAATATGTGATGAACTATGATCTTTCCGCGTTCTGCGGACACTGGCCTTTCCGAAAACTACGGCGTGCGTCTTTACCTGAGCAGCTGGAGGAATATGCCCATCTGGGCTTTTTCGGAGGCTGTATGTCCAGTCTGGACGCGATTTTTTACAACGATCCATGGGAGGCTGACGAACCGCTGCTGAATGCGCTGGAGGGCACCGGGTGGCATCCTGCTATTTGCGTTAACCCACTTCTTCCATGGTGGGAGATGACTACGGAAAAGGCGCGCCGCCGTGGAGTGCGCCATCTGCGGCTCTATCCGGGGATTCATCGGTATGATGTGAAGATGGCAGAACCGGTGTTTCAGCTTGCAGAGACACTGGGGATGGTCGTGATCGTTACAGCCCGTATGGAGGATGACCGTCTATGTTACCTTCTGGAGCAGCAGCCAGTGGATCTGTCCGAATATGCGGAAATATGCAGACAATATTCTTCGGTTCCGGTGCTGTTCTCCGGCTGCTATGCAGGGGAGCTGACTGCACTGAAGGATGTTCCAACGAATCTCTGGACGGATACTTCCGGGCTTTGCCACGGACTCTGGCCCATAGAGGAGCTGATCCGAAATGGGTTTTCGGCAGAGCGAATCGTTTTTGGTTCCCTGTCGCCACTGCAATGTGTGCATAGTCATATGCAAAATCTGCCGAAAACAGAGACGGATGCCATTCTAGTTCACAATCCCAAACGTTTTTTGGAGGAAATGCCATGATTAACTACGGTGAACTGCCCGTTCTGGCAGAAAGTGATGTGGTTGTCTGCGGTGGTGGTACCGCAGGTGTATTTGCTGCGGTCGCAGCGGCAGAGCAGGGAGCCAGAGTGCTCCTTCTGGAACAAACCGGCTGTGTAGGAGGCACTGCTGTCGCAGGCCTTGTGACACCTATGATGAGCCTGCGCCTACCGGAGGATGTACACTGCTCTTATCTGAGCCGCAGAATGGGAACAGAGCGGAACAACGATCCTCTGGTACTGGGATGGAAACTGGAACGGATGTGTGTTAAGGCCGGTGTAGAAATTTTGTACCATGTGACCCTATGCGGTGCAGTTCGGGAACGGGAACAGATTCGTGAGGTTATTCTCGCTACCAAGCAGGGCCTTGCTCGTGTACAGGGACAGGTATTCATCGATGCCAGCGGTGACGGGGATCTGTGTGTATTCGCAGGTGCAGAATATGACCATGGCAATCCGTATACCGGAGCAAATCAGCCCATGTCCTTGCGATATCTTCTGGGTGGCGTGGATGTGGCACGATTGGGTGGTTATTTTCAGGAACTTGGACAGACGCTTGGTCCGTCGCACACCGCAAAAGCTGGCGATGAATACCATCAGATCTATGCGGCCGTCATGTCCACCGGTGACTGGGCACTGAAGTCCCTGTTTACTCATGCCGTCGAGACAGGGGAACTGAAGCAGGAGGACATGGCCTACTGGCAGCTTTTTGGTGTGCCCGGGCGACAAGACACAGTGACACTGAACAACCCGGAGTTTTTCGATCTGACCGACGCCACGGACCCATTCCAGCTGACCCAGGTGCAGATTCGGGGCAGAGAGGCGATTTTCCGTCAGCTGGCATTTTATCGCAGACATTTCCCCGGCTGTGAAAACGCATATGTCGCCCAGATTGCCCCCATGGTGGGGGTCAGGGAAAGCCGCAGAATCCATACACGATGTCGGCTTACAGGGCTGGATCTGGCTGCCCGTCGTAAATATCCAGACCGGATCGCTCAGTCCAATTATCCAGTGGATATCCACGGTCTGCCGCTGGATGCGCAAGGGACCTATCAACCCGACCCTCGTCCGTGGTTTGAAGTGCCGTTCCAGTGCCTTGTCCCTGTTGGTTTTGATAACCTGCTGGTTGCAGGACGGTGTATCGGCGCGGATTTTGTGGCCCAGTCGGCACTGCGAATCCAATTGACCTGTCGTTCTATGGGTGAAGCTGCCGGTATTGCCGCAGCCATGGCGCTGAAAAGCGGAGAAATGATTTCCTCGCTGGACGGAAAAGCGGTTGCAGAATGCATGGTTGACTTGGGTGCGGAATTTCTTTGATGTAATTCGCCAAATGGGATGAATAGAAAAATGTGATTATCTGCTTGAATCAGCAGTATGCCACCTATTTGAGCGAAGCTGAAACAAAAACATTGGGAGGTTGATTACTATGTACTATGATGGTAGTAATTCTGTAAAACATTTATGAGGCACAGACAGCGGCGGTAACGAGTGCGCTGACTTTGGTTATGAGATTGTTTCCTATAGAGCAAAACCTGACAGACAGTAATGTGCTCTGAAATCTTCCTGCTTTGCAAATGTACCCCCTTGTGTAGTATTTTCTGCACAAGGGGGTTGTGTATTTTTGAATTTATTGATGGCGTTCGATTCTGGGATAAATTGTTATCTTTCTCTGCGGGATTGCGGTAGTTCGTCAACAGAATAAACATTCAATTCAGAGATCTCTTGAAATCATCGAAGTATGAAGCACTTGTGGGTGAGTTGATGAATAAGTCCCAGGTCGTATTTCCACATAGCTATGCCCATCAAGAAGATCAGTCTGCCGGACAGTGTGACTATCTGATTCGTCTACCGGGGAGAAGTTTGATGTCAAACTGCCGTTAAGCTCAAAGGATGGAAAACAAATCGGAAGCAGGAAGGGTAATGTGGGCAACTTTTCAAAAATAATGTATCAGGAAGTTGCCGAGTTTGCGATTAGTCCTGGAAAGAAGGCGAATCATGATGCAATGGTCATGGATTTGAGCCTATATAAGACTATGAAGAATCTAATTTCCAAGACGAATCCGGACGAGCATGTCATATTCTTCATTCCATATCCAATCGTGCTTGACTTCACAAATTTTCCATTATCTGGTGCGATAGATATCTTAAAAGCCATATATCGGTTACTTAACAAGGAACTGAATTTCGGAGAGAAAGGTTAAGTCCTTTCACTGATTCGGAATCAAGAAAGAGAAAAATCAACGTCCTCAGCTGTCCTCAGCGCAAAAATTTGATTTTCTCCTGTCCTCAGAGACATGTGAGAAAAGAATAAAAAAAGCTCTCAAATCTAACCGGTAAAAGTTAGATTTGAGAGCGATGAGATGCTTCGGTATCATTCATGCATAGAGGAGCTTTGTCCTCATTTTGTCCGCAAAAACGGCTTTGGGGTGCCGAAAACCATTGGTATTACAGCACTTTTCCGTTTCTGTGGATTATTCCCACTCGATGGTGCCGGTGGGCTTGGGGGTCAGGTCGTAGAGGACGCGGTTGATGCCGGGGACCTCGGAGGTGATGCGGGCAGTGACCTTGTGCAGGACTGCGTAGGGGATCTCCTCGATGGTGGCGGACATGGCGTCCTTGGTGTTTACAGCACGGATGATGGCAGGCCAGCCCTCGTAGCGGCTCTCGTCCTTCACGCCGACGGACTTGATGTCGGGCACGGCGATGAAGTACTGCCACACCTTCTCAGCAAGGCCGGACTTGTCGAACTCCTCCCGGAGGATGGCATCAGCCTCACGCAGCGCGTTCAGCCGGTCACGGGTGATGGCACCCAGGCAGCGCACGCCCAGGCCGGGGCCGGGGAAGGGCTGACGGTAGACCATGGCGTGGGGCAGACCCAGAGCCTCGCCCACCACACGGACCTCGTCCTTGAACAGCAGCTTGATGGGCTCCACCAGCTCAAACTTCAGATCCTCAGGCAGACCGCCCACGTTGTGGTGGGACTTGACGGCCTTCTTGCCCTCGGCAGCCTTGATGGACTCCAGGATGTCGGGGTAGATGGTGCCCTGTGCCAGGAAGGTAATGTCCTCCAGCTTCCGGGCCTCGTCGGCAAACACGGTGATGAACTCCTTGCCGATGATCTTGCGCTTGCGCTCGGGGTCGGACACGCCGGCCAGCAGATCCAGGAAGTGATCGGTGGCATCCACGTAGATCAGGTTGGCATCCAGGCCTTCCTTGAACATCTTGATGACGCTCTCGGACTCGTCCTTGCGCATCAGACCGTGGTTGACATGGACGCAGACCAGCTGCTTGCCGATCGCCTTGATCAGCAGGGCGGCAACAACGGAAGAGTCCACGCCGCCGGACAGGGCCAGCAGCACCTTCTTGTCGCCAACCTGCTCACGGACAGCGGCGATCTGCTCTTCAATGAACGCATTGGCCAGCTCAAAGGTGGTGATGCGCTCCATGGTTTCGGGTCTAACATTGGGATTCATTGTCTGTTCCTCCTCATAAAAACGGGAATGTGGAATGAATATTGTTTAGTATTGGTACGATATCCCTATTTTACTCCAAGTATCCGGTCAAATCAATCATAAATTATGAAAAAAGCAAAGAGATATTGGAAGCGGAAATTGTAAAAAATGCAATAGAGCCGGGTGCGAACGTTCCGGAAGCATAAGTGTCAGAGAAAAATGTGAATAAACTATGTCTGATTCGTTGACAAAGTATGACAGAAAATGTTACAATAACGCAAATGACAATGGCATTTTATACTGTGTGAAGCGATTTTTACAGTATTACCAATAAAAAAATGGGAGAGAGCCTGATTATGAAGATTAAACTTGCGATTCTGGACCGGGACAAGACCTATCTGATGCGGATGGTATCCACCTTCGGCGTGAAATATGCGGACAAGCTGGAGTTGTATTCTTTTACGGATGCGGACAACGCTGTCCGTACGGTGACGGATGCAAGAATCGATGTTCTGCTGTCCGGCGACACCGATTTTGACTGCAGCCGGCTGCCCAGCCGGTGCGCCTTTGCCTACCTGGTGGATTCCATGGGCATTGATAGCCTGAAGGAGCAGCAGGCCATCTGCAAATTCCAGAAGGGCGACCTGATTTACAAGCAGATTCTGGGCGTATATTCTGAGAAGGCAAGCACGATTACCGGTTTTTCTTCCGATGGCGATTCCGGTGCCGTCATCGCCTTCTGTTCCGCCAGCGGCGGCGTGGGCAGCTCTACCATGGCAGCGGCCTGCGCGGTCCACTTCGCCATGCAGAAGAAAAAGACCCTGTACCTGAATCTGGAGAAATTCGGCTCTGCGGAGCTGTTCTTTTCCGGCCCCGGTCAGTCCGATATGAGCGACGTGATCTTCGCTCTGAAGAGCAAGAAGACAAACCTGGCCCTGAAACTCACCGGCTGTGTCAAGCAGGATGAGACCGGCGTGTTCTTCTTTGATCAGACGAAGATCGCCCTGGATATGCTGGAACTGACTACCGAGGATGTGCTGCGGCTGATCTCCGAGCTGAAGCTGATGGGTGAGTATGACTATATCATCCTGGATCTGGACTTTGCGCTGGACCGGGAGAGCCTGTCTGTGCTGCGTCAGGCTCAGTCCATCATACTGGTAGGCGACGGCTCCGCCGCCTCCAACCTGAAGACCCAGCGTGCCTATGCCGCCCTGACCGAGCTGGAGCGGAATCAGGACGCCCCCCTGACCAACCGGCTGACCTTTGCATATAACAAGGTCAGCAGCAAGAACGGCGCTTCCCTGAATGTGGCCGGCCTGCGGGTGCTGGGCGGCGCTCCGGTGTATTCCGGTGCCACTGCCCGGCAGCTCATCGGAGAACTGGCTTCCCTGAAGGCGTTTGACGAAGTATTATAATAGTAGGACGGTGCGGATATGGATTACGAGCAGGAACAGAAGCTGATCCAGGAGATCAGACGATATGTGACCGACACCCTTCCCCTGAGCCACATGAGCGATGAGGAGCTGGAAGAGAAGGTGGAGCAGATCGTTGCCCAGCGGACCGCCGGACGGTATCTGTCCATCCAGCAGCGGCTGGACATCATTCAGCAGGTCTACAGTTCCATCCGTGGCCTGGGCATTCTGGACAGCATTATGAACGATGACTCCATCACGGAAGTGATGATCAACGGCCATGAGAACATCTTTATCGAAAAGAACGGCAGACTCATCAAGCTGGATCAGCAGTTTGAGAGCCAGCGGAGACTGGAGGATGTGATCCAGCGGATCGTGGGCCTTGCGGGCCGTGAGGTCAACCAGGCCAACCCCATCTGTGACACCCGTCTGGCCGACGGCTCCCGTGTCAATGTGGTGCTGCCTCCCATCGCTCTGTGCGGCCCCACCCTGACCATCCGAAAATTCTCCAAGACCCCCATGACCATTGAGAAGCTGATCCAGTACGGTTCCATCACCCGGGAGATCGCCGATGTGCTGGAGTTGCTGGTCAAGGCGAAATACAACATTTTTATCGCTGGCGGTACCGGCTCCGGTAAGACCACCTTCCTCAACGCCCTGTCCAACTACATTCCCAAAGACGAGCGTATCATCACCATCGAGGACTCTGCTGAGCTGCAGATCACCGGTGTGGAAAACCTGGTCAGCCTGGAAACCAGAAACGCCAACGCCTCCGGCGCCGGTGAGATCACCATCCGGGACCTGATTAAATCCTCCCTGCGTATGCGTCCTGAGCGGATCGTGGTTGGCGAGGTCCGTGGTGGCGAGGCGCTGGATATGCTGCAGGCCATGAACACCGGCCATGACGGCTCTCTGTCCACCGGCCACGCCAACTCCACCGAGGATATGCTGAGCCGACTGGAAACCATGGTCCTGCAGGGTTCCGCCGGTCTGCCTCTGGAGGCAATCCGCCAGCAGATCGCCTCTGCAGTGGACATCATCATCCACCTGTCCCGACTCCGTGACAAGTCCAGAAAGACCATGGAGATCACTGAGGTGGTGGGCTACGAGAACGGCCAGATTGTTCTGAATCCGCTCTACCAGTTTGTGGAGGACGAGAAGAGTACCCTGACCAAGGTTTCCGGTTCCCTGAAGCGGACGGAAAACAAAATGATCAACACCAACAAGCTGCGGCTTTCCGGTATTTACAGAGAAATTTGAGGTGAGCCCCATGGCAAAAAAGGAAAAAAAGCAACCCAAACCACAGAAACGGCGCAAGCCCAAAAAGGAGCAGCCCCAGCAGTATCTGCTTTCGCCGCTGAACAACCCCATGCTCAACTACCGGGTCTATGTCATGGGCAAGTCGGAAAAAACACTTGTCCGGCTGGTGGCTTTCCTTCTGGGCGGCATCGTGGGGCTGGTGTTCTACGGCAACCTGTTTATGCGGGACGGCGTGCCAACCACTATGACCCATATCTCCAATGGGGCGGTGTTTGTGATCCTGGGTTTGCTGGCAAACAAATTCGTTTTGCCCATCTATGTGGAGAACCGGCTGACTGCCCGGAGCAATATCCTGAAGCAGCAGTTCCGCAGTATGCTGGAGTCCCTGACCTCATCCTTCTCCACCGGCAGCAATGTGCAGAATGCCTTTGCCTCCGCCCTGGAAGATCTGAAAATGCAGTACAGCGAGAATGATTTCATCGTGCAGGAAATGCAGGAGATCATCAACGGCACCCGACAGAACATCAGCATTGAGATGATGCTCCGGGATTTCGCCCAGCGCAGCGGCAATGAGGACATCGCCAGCTTTGCAGATGTTTTTGAGGTTTGCTACCGAAAGGGCGGCAATATGAATTTTGTAATTCACAGAACCCATACGGTTATGAGTGACAAAATGGCTGTGGCGGATGAAATCGAAACCAAGCTGACCTCCAATAAGCTTCAGCACAATGTGATGAGTATCATGCCCATCATTGTGGTGCTGATGCTTCGAACCACCAATGAGGCCTTCGCCGTCAACTTCGCCACTCCCGTAGGCGTGCTGGCCAATACGGTGGCCATCGGCATTTTCGTTGGTTCTTACATCTACGGCAACAAGATCGTTGCGATAAAGGAGTGATCGGCCATGATTCGAGTGATTCTGCTTATCATCGCCACGGCAGCTACCCTGCTGTTCCTGCTGGGAATGATAAAGGGCAGGGGAATGGCAGAAATGGTGGAGGGTCTGGACGAATCAGAGTATTTTCTGAAGGATCTGTATATCGTTGGCTTGGGACTGAGTGAAATGGACCTGTTTGCCCTGAAAGGAAAGCTGGAGCGGGATCTGAAGAAAAACACCAAGCTGATGCTGGATAACATTTACTATGAGTATTTCGCCCATATTGCCTGGGCCCAGTTTCTGACACTTTCCCTGCTGGCGGTTTCCGTGGGCTGCACCTTCAGCGCCCTGATCGGCGGCTCCGGCGCGCTGATGTTCTTCCTGATGGCGCTGCTGCTGGTTGCCGCCATCTGGGATATGACCATGTCCAAGGCAAAGGATTTTGTCAAGGCAAGAACCACTGCCTGCATGGCGGAGTTTCCCAACATGGTTTCCAAGCTGTCCCTGCTGCTGAGCTCCGGCATGGTACTGCGGGAGGCCTGGTATCTGGTAGCAAACGGCAAGGAAGGCCCTCTGTACGACC
Source organism: Oscillospiraceae bacterium (assembly GCA_017506735.1). Classification (GTDB taxonomy): domain Bacteria; phylum Bacillota; class Clostridia; order Oscillospirales; family Oscillospiraceae; genus Faecousia. The sequence goes on from JAFVMW010000075.1 coordinate 42,505, forward strand.
TGATGAAGCGTGCCTGCTACTATATGGAAAACGGCGAATCAGAGGTTTCCTCCATCTACAAATTTGGCGTTCTGACCGACTCCGTTGAGATCAAGAAATTCACCAGCGCCATGGTCCAGGGCATTGAGAAGGGCAATAGCGAGCTGGCGACCTTCCTGATGGGCCAGGTGGCAGAGCTGTGGGCCCACAAGCGTCAGCTGGCCCTCCAGGCCGGTGAGGTAGCAGCAGGCAAACTGCTGATCCCTCTGGCGCTGACCTTCATCGGCATTATCATCATCATTGTTTCTGCGGCAATGCAGAGCATGTCTTTCTGATTTATACGCCATCCGGTGTGTAAATATATCCATTACTTAAGAAAGGAGATACGGCTATGAATATGATTCAGAAGATCGATTTCTTCATGTTCTCCGCCAAGGCTGCCATTGAGCGCAAGGTCAAGGAGTTCCTGTACGATGAGAAGGGTGACACCAACTTCATCTCCATCCTGGTGCTGCTGGGCATTGGTCTGGCACTGGCAGGTGTGTTCCTGACCTTCAAGAACCAGATCCTCAACTGGGTGGATACCGCAATCGGTGATTTCTTTAACCAACCCGCGGGCAGAGGAGGCTAATCAAGACAGCTTGGCAAGGGGGGCTTTCCGACAAAAAGGGGCAGGCCTCCCTTTGTCCAATATGGGAGATGGAAATATGGAATACCTGTGGGGAGCAGCCTTCGGCGTACTGTCTGTGCCGGTGGTGTTGCTCATGAAAGAAAATACAAACAAACGGATCCGGGAAATCTCTGCCGACGAGCAGGAGAAGCCTTCCCCCTATCCGGAAAACAATAGAATGTGTAGCATTCTGGCGGTCTTTGTAGTGATCTCCTGGCTGTGGGGCAGTCAGGTGGTGCGCTACGGTGTTTCAGCCATGGCTGTGCTCAAGCTGAGCTTATGTTATTATGCGATTCTGGCAGCTGCGGTCATAGACTTCAAGCTGCATATTATTCCAAACTTGATTCCGATCATTCTGATTGGTGCCAGTGCGCTGATCTTTGTATATGAGCTGCTGTTTGGAGCAGGAACCCTGGCAAGGGCACTGCTGTCGCTGAGTGGCTGCTTGATTTTTGGGCTTTGTCTGCTTGTCGGCAATCGGATCTCCGGAGGCGGCATCGGTCTTGGCGATGTGAAGCTTTTGTCTGCGGTGTGCCTTTTGGGCGGCATAGGACTGGCGTTTAGTACGATGGTGTTTGCGCTGATTTGCTGCAGCCTGTTTGCTGCGGTGGTGCTGCTTTCGAAGAAAATGTCTATCCGGCAGTCCGTACCCTTCGGCCCCTTTATTTACTTGGGCTTTGTGATTATGTGTCTGACAAGATTGTTTTAACTGTTGACAGGGAGAATCGGTATGAAAAAGAAGAATCTTTTGGTTGTGGCAATTATGATTGCGCTGTTGGCACTGGGATGGGTTTCTACACTTTCCGGTTCCGTCAGCCAGAGACTGGACTACCGGCGCTGCATCAAACAAGCGGAATCCAGTGTGGAGGAAGGCCTGTATGAGCAGGCCATCGAGTTCTACAAGGAAGCCCTGACTTACGGCCAAAAGGAAGAAATCTGGCTGGCAATCCGGGATGTGTATGAAATCCTCTACGCTGAGGAACACATTACCTTTTTCCGCAACTGCTACATTGACGATATGGCCCTGGCTGCCCAGGCCTTCCCGGATAATGAGCTGTTCTGGGTGACTCAGGCCAACCTGTATCTGGAAACGCAAAATTACTCCAACGCTTTTAAGGTGGTGCAGCACGCAAGAAACCTGGGTGTCAGAGGCGAAACGCTGGATGCCCTGCATCATGAGCTGATCTACCGGGTGAAGGTGGATTTCAAATGCTACGAGGGTATCAAAACCGCGCTGAACGGCTATCACACAGTTTTGGATGGTGACAGCTGGCGGGTGCTGGATGACTTGGGCGAAGCCGTTACCAGTTCCTACCGGTTCATCGGACTCATCAATGACAGCGGCTGGGGTCTGTACACCAATAATATCGACACCCGGTTTTTGGACAGCACAGAGGTCACCCGTGCAAGGTATGACTTTGAAGTCGAGGAAGCAGGTTATTACCATGCAAGCCTGGATCTGATTCCGGTGAAAGTGAACGATAGCTGGAAGTATATGAAGTTTAGCGGCGAGTATCTGCCCGGTGCGTTCGAAGTGGCAGGCAGCTATTACAATAACCAGGCAGTTGCCCGAACCGGCGGCAAATGGGTGCTGCTGGACGAGAAGGGCAACCAGACCGATCTGTCCCGGTTTGAGGACATCGTGCTGGATCTGTATGTATGCCACATCCAGGGAGAAGTGATCCTGGCAAAGGAGAACGGCAAATACCACCTGTACGACACCAGTTTCAAACAGATCGGCGATTTCGCCGCTGACGATGTAGACATCTGCGTCAACAGTGGCTATATTGCTTTTCAGCAGAACGGCAAGTGGGGCTTTGTGGATACCAAGGGCAATGTGGTGCTGGAACCTCAGTATGCCAATGCAAAAAGCTTTGCCAACGGTTATGCCGCCGTGTGCAATGACGAGGGCTTGTGGGGCTTTATTACCGATGACTTCGAGCTGGTGATCGATTATGCCTATGTGGATGCCCTGTACTTCACGGCTGCCGAAACCTGCTGGGTTAGTCTGGAGGAAGGCACATTCCAGCTGCTGAAGTTCGTGTTCTGAGGAAGGGGAAACGTATGAATCAGGATCTTATCACTGTACTGACCTTGATGGTCACCGTTCCTGTGAGCATCGGCTATTATAAAAAGGTAATGGCCGGAAATTCGAAGCAGGATAAGCTCATGAAACGGGCAAAACGAAAAGGCTCCGTTGCCACCGGTGTCTGTGTCAAGACGGAATATCTGCTGGGTGACCGGGATGCTTCCTCTCTGGAGGAACGCAGCCCTACCATGGAGGTAACCTACGAGTATACGGTCCACGGTGTGCAGTATTACCGGAGAATACACTTCCAGAGCCAGGCAAGCAGACGGATCCATTATCCGGCGCAGATCACCATCTACTATGATCCGGACAATCCCAGAAAAGCAATTACCGCGGAGGAATTCCCCGCAGCGGCCAGACGGACGAAGGGCTGCCTGGGTGCTGCTGTGATCTGGCTGATCCTTTCCATTATTCTGGCCAATGGACTGAAGCTGCTTCTGGGGTGATAAAAATGGTGAAACCGAAGAACAGAAAAAACAGCGAAAGCGGTGCGCTGATGCTGGAGGCATGGATCGTATATCCCATCACGATGTTCCTTCTCTTTTTCGTTCTGGCGATTTTTTCTGTGCTCTACCAGCGATGGAATCTGCAAACCGTGGCCAATGAAGCAACTATGCGTATGGCCCAGACCTATCGGCTGTCCATGGCTGAGGAGGGCAGCGGCTATGTAAGCCAGGATGACTATTCAGCGGTCGGTACCTACCGCTATGTAGCCAATACCTTCACAAAGGACATGGAAGAATCCGTGGAGCAGAGAATCAAGGACTACGCTGGCTGGCGTCTGTCCAAAACCACCTATGCCATCAATGTGATCGAGCCCCAATGCGTGGTGGAGGTGGTGTCTGACGCCCTGGGCAGGCGACATCTGGAAACCACCATTACAGGCGTGTATGCTGTGCCTCTTGGTGAGGCCCTGCACTTTTTTGGATTCAACTGGCTCATCACATACGAGGTCCATGCCTATGCGGACTGCCTGGACATCATTGACTACATCAACATCGTGGACTACACGGATTCTCAAGCGAGCCTGAAACAGCTGGATTCCGCGATCATTGACTTTATTGATTCCATTATCAGTTTGTACAATACCATTGTAAATGAGTAATGACCGTCCTTGTCCGGGAAAACCCTGCAGAGGATAAGAGAAGAGGGATGTTTGAATGAACAAAAAGAAGAAGCCGCTGGCCTGTATCAACGGCGTAAAGGGTGCCATTTCCCTGATCATGGCGGTTCTGATGACCCCGTTTCTGACCATTGCGATGCTTCTGGTGGAGACGGGCAGATACAACAGCACTGTGTCCCTGCTGGATGAGGCGCTGGGCGTGTCTGCAGTATCTCTGCTGGCGGACTACGACCCATATCTGCAGAACCGATGGGGTCTGCTGGCCTTGTCCCAGGAAGCGGATTTGGATAAGGAAATCGTTGCCCTGATGGATACCAACACTTCTTTCATGGGCGGCAGCTTCAGCCTGAGCAATACCAGAGCCGAGGGAATGTATTCCCTGGCGGAAACCGATGTGCTGCGGTTTCAGGTGCTGGAGTACAGCAAGCTGAATGCCCCAACCAAGCTGGCTTCGGAGCTGATATCCACCGTTACCAGCATGCTGAAATTTGTAGAGAAGCTGAAAGATAAGGTCCAGATCTTTGAAAAGGGTGTGGAAACCCTGACCTCCGGCGTCAAGATCCTGGACAGTGCCCTCGAACTGACAAAGAAAACCGAAGAGCTGGAAAAAAGCGCCAATACATTGGATGCACTGGCCGGGGAATACGAATCGGACTACGCTACTTTTGAAAGCAAGGTCAATACCCTGATCGACAACCTTAAGTCTGTGGAAAGCCTTCAGGACGAACTGGACGCGCTGGAAGAAGAGCTGGCAGATCTCCAGGAAGAGCTGGATGAGCTGCTGGGTATTGACAAAGATGATCCCACCGCGCCTACCAATCCGGAAAACGATGAGATCCGTGCGAAACGGAAGGAAATCGAGGAGAAGGAAGAGGATATCAAAGAAAAAAACACGGAACTGACCAGGGCAAAGAACAAGCTGAGTCCTGCCATTACTGCCGCAAAACAAGCAAAGACCGATTATGCCGACGTGGTTGGCCGGATTGCCGCTGAACTGAAAAACTTCCGGGAACTGGCTGCCGAGGTACTGAGCACACTGAAGGATCTCAATGATAACATTCTCAGCGGCGTGGGCAATGCCATTGATCTGACTGCCACTGTAACGGAAAAACGGAAGAATCTGGAGGAGAAGGAAGAGAAGCTGAAGACCGTCAAGGAGGAGGTAGCCGCTATGGAGGACCAGGGCTACGACGAGGACGATTCTGCTTACCGGGAAAAACAGAAAGAAAAGGCCACGCTGGAAGAGGAAGTCCAGTCTATCCAGGAAGAAACATCGGCGCTGGAAACAGAACTGGCTCTGGCGGAAGCGACCAACAACAGCCTTGGCGAGATGCATGAGGAGCTGGGAGAAACCTTTGAAGATTACAGCGAGCATGCCATCACTGTGGTGGAAAACGGCTTCACAAACCTGAAAACCAAGATCCAGAACCTGAACATCGACGGCCTGAAGCACTCCTCTCGCAAGATCACCCGAAGCGAATATCACGGCCCCAAGGTCGAAGGCTATATGCCTGCGGAAGAGATCCACAAGTACATCGAGGAGCAGGAAAAGGAACTGAAGGAAGGTACCCTGAGTGCGGTGATGGATGCACTGACTACGCTGTACAATTCCATCATGGGTACCAGTCTGTTCTTTGTGGATGACCTGTCCGCAGTGTTGGATCTGAGTTATTTCGAAGAGAATTTTGACGGACTCCCCGGCGGAACCAATACCACCGGTGATGTGATCTCGCTGGTCACATCTCTTGGAAGCGCCCTGAAGGACGCTGCGACACTGACCGCGAATCTCCAAGGCTATCGTTTCTGGGAGATTCTGGATACCCTGTCCCGTCTTGGCCACGACCTGATCGATCTGTTCATAGCCATTGTGGAATTCCTCAAAACCGTCGTGTCCAACATTGGCGAACTGCTGATGGGTCCTGATCGGATTCTGCTGAGCACCTATTGCACATACAACCTGACCTGCAGAACAGATTTCAATACATCCAAAAGTGAGATGTCCCTGATAACTCTGACAGGCTACTCCGTGGGCAAGGATTCCTTCCCCGAAAACACGAACAAGGCCCAGATTCCGGTTTTCGGAGAGTTTTACCAATTGGTCAATACAATCACGCAGTGCATGAATGGCACAGGCGCAGACCGTACCTTCTCCGGTGCGGAGCTGGAGTATGTACTCTTTGGCAGCAACAGTGAGGTGGCGAACCAGCTGTATGTATTCTGCGCCCTGTATATCATCCGGGCGGTGCTGTGCATCCCCGCCATCACCGGCAACGCAGAGGTTCAGTCCCTGGCAGCGGCGGCCACTTTGGGCTACCCGGTGGTTATGGGTCTGTACTACTTGCTGGAGCCGCTGGTGCAGACCATTCTGCTGGCAAACGGCAAAGATCAGCCCATGATCCCCACCACCGTATATCTTTCTCCCTCCGGTATTCCCAAGCTGCTGGCAGAACTGGTGAAATTCCTAAAGTTCACAGACAAGGAAAAGGAAGATATCAAATCAAAGATGATCAAAGCCATTGACGGTTCCCAGGAGAATTACGATTACAATGCCAAACTCTACGAATATACCAATTCCCCGGAGTACGATGCCATCGATACGCCGGATTTCTCCTACCGGGATTTCTGTCTGGTTTTGATGATCATGACGGTTCGTCAGGAACGGATGGTGGAACGTCTGGCCAATGTGATCCAGATGGAAACCCTGTGCTACTACACCAATGAGGAAGAGCCCTTTACCTTCGACCTGCGAAAGAGTTTCACATATGTACAAGCGGAGACCGACGCAACAGTGAGCCAGATCATTCCGGATCTGATCGAATCGTCCATCTTCAACGTACACCGGGAACAGTATAGGGGGTATTGATATGAAAAGTGATTCACAGCGTGGTATGATTACGCTGGAAGCCTGTATTTCTGTACTGACCTTTATCCTGCTGATGCTGTTCTTTTCCAGCTTTTTCGTGCTGTTCATGGTGCAGAATATGACAGCTCACGCCATCCTGCAAACGTCCCAAAGCCTTTCCCTGGACGTCTACCGTACCGAACAGCTGATCAAGGAGGATGACGGAAAGGTTGGGTCGGTCAGTGACTACTTTACACAGTTCGTAACAAAACTCTTCGGCTCCGCTGAGGACAGCCCCTATTTTGTTTCCGATAACTACTGGCATAAGCTGAAGGAGCCAAAACGGGGAGAAGAACAGGTGGTGGATGAATCCGAAAAAACGGAGGTAGCAGACGCGGTAAAGCTCCGCTTTATCGGCTACTTCGCCAGCGGCGATGAAGAAGAGGCGGACTACCTTCTGGAATACATGAATGTGGTAGACGGTCTGGATGGTCTTGACTTTTCAGAGTCCTATGTAGAAAATGACACCCTGTATATTGTCCTGCGGTATGAACTGACCTATGATTTTGACATCTGGGGCGTGAGCAACCTGTCGGTGGAGCAGAAAGCCTGCTCAAAACTATGGAAATCGAAATAAAAATGAGTGAGGGACTGAATGATGAAATTTACATTTGAAAATCAAGGAACCAGTACATTTCTGGTTTACGAAGTGGCCCCGGAGGATGAGCTGGACAGCATGGGTCTGGGAATGCTGACGAATAATAAGATCGACGGCTTTGCTCCCGCATCTTTCATGCAGATCGATTCTACCCGCTACATCAAGTACAATGTTTCTGCCAAGGTCTCTGCTGCACAGCTGCTCAGCGGCACCGTCAACAAGAAGCGTCTGCTGGGCGTGTTCTCTGGCGTCATCAAGGCCATACTGTCCGCAGAGGACTATATGCTGGATGTGAGCTCTCTGGTGCTGGATCTGGATTACATCTTTACCGATGTATCTACTTGTGAAACCGTTCTGGTTTCACTTCCTGTGCTGAACCGGGCAGAGGAAAATCCTGAGCTGTTGACGTTCTTCAAAAATATCATTTTCAACGCTCAGTTTGACCAGACCGAGAACTGCGGCCATGTGGCTCAGATTCTGAACCACCTGAACAGTACTCCCACTTTGGCACCTGTTGAATTCCAGGAGCTGCTGGATAAGCTGGCAGACCAGGCAGAGCCTGCGGTCAAGGCTCAGTCTGCCGCGGCAGAGTTGCCCTCCAAGCCTGTTCAGCCTGAGGCGAAGCCTGCGTCTCCCGATCCCAAGCCCAAGGTGCAGGCGACTCCCACTCCGGAGCAGCCCAAGAATCCTACTCCCAACAAGCTGCCTTCTACTCCGGAGAAGTACAAGAATCTGCAGTTTGGTTCCAATTATCCCTCCGGCGGCCAGAAGGATGTGTCCGATAAGGGAAACAAGCCAGCGGAGGCTGAGTCGGAGGAAAAGGAAATCAGCATGTTCTACCTGCTGCAGCACTACAATAAGGAGAATGCTGCCCTATACAAGGCCCAGAAGGAAGCAAAGAAGGCCAAGAAGAAGGGTATGGACGCTCCGAATGCAAACTATGCCACTCCCGTCAAGCAGCCTGAAGCCCCTGCCGGCTATCCCGTGCCTGGCAAGCAGCCCGCTGCCCCCGGCAGCTATCCTATGCCCGGCAAGCAGCCTGCTGCCCCCGGCGGCTATCCCGTGCCCGGCAAGCAGCCTGCTGCCCCCGGCGGCTATTCCATGCCCGGCAAGCAGCCTGCTGCCCCCGGCGGCTATCCCGTGCCCGGCAAGCAGCCTGCTGCCCCCGGCGGCTATCCCATGCCCGGCAAGCAGCCTGCTGTGCCCGGCGGCTATCCCATGCCCGGCAAACAGCCTGCTGTGCCCGGCGGTTATGAGCAGCCTGCCCAGAAGCCCGTTGAGTATCCTCCCTATCAGCCCCAGCCTGCGACCCCTGCCAAGCCCATCAGCTTCGGCAGCACCGTGGTAATGGGTGCGCCCATCGGCCCCACCACAGTGCTGATTGATGCCCCTGTGCAGGAAAAGTCCGAAGCCTATCTGATCCGCCAGTCTACACAGGAAAAGACTCTGGTGAACAAGGCGCTGTTCCGGATCGGCAAGGAGCAGTCCTATGTGGATTACTGCATTTCCAACAACTCTGCCATCAGCAGAAGCCACGCTACCATCCTGAAGAAGGGTGAGGATTACTTTATTGTGGATACCAACTCCACCAACCACACCTATGTCAACGGCAAAATGATCCAGAGCAATGTGGAAACCAGACTCAGCCACGGCGACACGGTCAGACTAGCCAACGAAGATTTTGAATTCGGTCTGTACTGATCGGAGTGGTATTTGATTCCCGGAAGAATCCGGGATTGCAAAGGGTGAATCACAGATGAATTTCATCATTTCTGCCAATACGGATATTGGCATTTCAAAAAGCACCAATCAGGACAGTCTGACCTCCATGGTTCTGAGAACGCCTCTTGGCAAAATGGTGTTCAGCGTGCTCTGTGACGGAATGGGCGGTCTGGAGAAGGGGGAAGTGGCAAGCGCCTCCATGATCCGGGCATTCCGGGCCTGGGCTCTGGAAGAACTTCCCGGGCTGTGCAAGGCTCCGCTGGAGGATGGAACAATCCGCCGTCAATGGGATCGGATCATTCAGGAGCAAAACCGGAAGATCGGTGCCTATGGCGCTGCTCACGGCGTTCGGCTGGGCACCACGGTGGTTGCCATGCTTCTGACCCAGGACAGATATTACATTCTGAATGTGGGTGACTCCAGAGCCTATGAGATCGGAACGGAGCTGCGCCAGATCACCGTGGATCAGACACTGGTCCAGCGTGAAGTAATGCTTGGCAATCTGACCCAGGAGGAAGCCCAGGTGGACTCCCGGCGAAATATCCTGTTGCAGTGCGTGGGCGCGTCCCGGGAGGTACGGCCGGAGCTGTTCTCCGGGCCGGTGCTGCAGAATGGGGTCTATCTGCTCTGCTCTGATGGCTTCGTCCATGAGATCACTCCGGAGGAGGTCTTTGAGAAGCTCCAGCCCGGCGTGCTGTTCGACGAGCACATGATGCACAACAACACCCGCAGCCTCATCGAGCGGAACAAGCAACGACTGGAACAGGACAATATTTCCGTTGTCCTGGTCAGAACCTTCTAAGGAGTGAGCCTACTAATGGGGACAGAATCCCGTTCTGAATATCTTCAGAAGCAGCAGAAAAAGGTGACCATCTTCTTTATCACCGTAATCGTGACCCTGGCGCTGGCCAACCTGTCTGTGGCAAGCTATATTGCCTCCGTCTGTCTGGCAAAAGAAGTCGGCGGCGAGCCCTGGCTGACCGTATGCCTGGGTACCGGCATCGGAGCCGCTCTGGGTGGTGTTGGCATTCTGGCGCTGTTTTTCGGGTGGAATGTTTTACGTGCCATGAAGGAACTACGCAAGGATGCCCCTGCGGAACAGACCTGTGTGCCTGCTCAGCCCCAGGAGGAATCCACTGATGAAAGTTGGCGAGAGATCACCCGGCGGCTAAGCCCGGAGGAAAACGCATCCTCCCAGCCTGTGGTCACAACACTGACCCTTGCAAAGCCCGCACCGGAGGAAGCTCCTGCCGAGAGGGAATCCGGGTTGGATTTCGAAGTGGAGTATGAAATCACCTATATCCACACGGATGAGTGGATCGAGTAACTGTTTCTGACAAAAGAAATACAAAAGGAAGCCTGATGCAGATGTGTCAGGTTTCCTTTTTTATATAAATTGTAGAGAACCCGGCATATTTTCCACTTGCGTTTTGCCGGAGTTTCCCCTCTATGTGGGATACAGGACCCATTTAGGCTGCTGCTCCGCCCCTCCGGCACCGAGCCGGTGATCCGAATTCTTGCGGAAGCGGAATCTTGCCATTGAGAAAATTGTTTGATATACTGATAAAGTAAGGAAATACACACAGGAGGAATGTGCCATGAAACGATTTTGGGCAATGCTCGTGACGCTGGCGCTGTTGGCCGGCTGCCTGCCGATGACCGTCTTTGGATCGGAAGCCCCCACTTCCGGCATCTGCGGCGACGGTCTTCACTGGGTTCTGGATGAGGAGGGCACTTTAACGGTTTCCGGGCAGGGTCAGATGGAGGATTACTGGTACTCTGGCCCCAATGCGCCCTGGTATCCCCACGCAGACCGGATAGAGCGCATCGTGGTGGAGGAGGGCGTGACCCGGATCGGTGTTTATGCCTTTTTTGAGTGCGCGGCCCAGGAAATCTCTCTGCCGGATACCCTGAAAACCATCGGTATGGGTGCCTTTGACCACTGCACCGGGCTGAAAGCGATCTCCATTCCCGACAGCGTGACCGAGCTGGGAACGGAAGCTTTTGCCGATTGCGAAAGCCTGGCGGATGTGGATCTGGGCCAGGGCGTTCCGGCCCTGGGAAGCCATACCTTCTATCAGTGCCTTGCCCTGAAGGAGATCACCGTTCCTGCCTCCGTCAAGACCGTTGGATATCTTTGCTTCTACCGGTGCACCGGTCTGGAACGGGTGGAGCTGGAAAGCGGTGTGACTCTCATTGAGGAGAACGCCTTCCGGGACTGCTCCGCCCTGAAACGAATCGTCCTGTCCCCTACGGTGCAGGTGCTGGAAAAAGAGGCCTTCGCCAACTGTACCGCTCTGGAAGAGGTGGTGCTGCCCTCTGCGCTGGAAGAGATCCAGGGCAATCCCTTTGTGGGCTGTACAGCCTTAAAGCAGCTGGTGATCCCCGAAAGTGTCCGGAGCATCAGCCAACGCCTTTTGTCGGATCCGGCGGTTTTGCCGGTGATCCATTTTCTGGGCGATGCTCCGGAGTTGTCCGGCACCTTGGCGCCGGAAAATCCGGTTACAGTGGTGTATGAGCAGGGTCGGGCAGGCTGGGACGATGCTGTCTGGCAGAATACCCGGCTCATTCCTGCGGAGTATACAATTTCCCGGCAGCAAAATTGCCAGACCGGCGGCACCGAACAGATCTCCTGCGCCCATTGCGGTCTGACCGAAACCAGACAACTGCCTGCCAGCCATGCCTTCGGTCCCTGGCGGATGGAACAGGAAGCCACCGCCGAGGCCCCCGGCTGCTTTGCCCGGAGCTGCACCGTCTGCGGTGAATCGGAGCGCATCGAGATCCCTGCCGCGGTTCAGGCCCCTGCCTCCTCTGATAACCTGCACGACCAGAATTACGGCATATGGGGTTCTACGGTCAACTCCTGGCTGGTGGGCACCCCGGAGGGCGTCACCCGGATCGAAGCGCTGGAAGAGGGCGTGACGGTGGAACACTACGATGAGAGCTTCCAGTTCCTGTCCCGGCGGATGCTGCCCCGGGAACTGGATCTGTTTGGCGGCTTCCACGAGGGCGAGGACTATTACTATCTGGTCTTCGGTCAGACCAATCCGGAGGAGGATGACTTCCGAGAAGTGATCCGGGTGGTGTACTACAGCAAGGACTGGATCCGACTGGGCCATGTGAGCATGCTGGGTGACGGAACCACAATACCCTTTGACGGCGGCTCCTGCCGGATGCTGGAGGCCCGTGGGCGGCTGTATGTGTATACCTGCCGGGAGATCTATTCGCTGGACGGTCTGAACCACCAGACCAATGTGATGTTCTCCGTGAAGCTGGATCAGATCGCCGGCGCCGGGGGAGAAACGCTGAAGATACCCGGTGTGGATATGTGGAATTTCACCGTCAGCCACTCCTTCAATCAGTTCATCCAGCCCGACGGCGATCGGTTCGTCACCCTGGACCATGGCGACGGCAATCCCCGGGCCGCGGTGATCGGATTCTCGGATTCCCTGGAAACCCATAAGATCATGACCTTCTTCGGCGGAGACGGCGATAATCTCACAGGAGCCAGCCTTGGCGCATTCCTGGTGTCGGACAGCAGCTACCTCACTGCCGGCAACTCCATCCGGCAGGACGGGACCGTATCCACGTATGGTCAGCGGAATCTCTTCCTGGGTATCACCTCCAAAGCAGAGAACGTCCAGGACATGACTTCCCGGATCCGGTGGCTCACCGCCCATTCCGATGACGCGCAGGTGGAGGTTTCCACACCCCACATGGTGGCCCTGGGCAATGACCGGTTCCTGGTGCTGTGGAACGAATGGCCCAAGGGAGACCAGGAGCAGCGGACGCTGTACTGGGTGACGGTGAACGGCGCAGGAGAGTCCCTGGGGGATGTCTGCCGGAAGGAACATATCTCCCTGTCCGACTGTCCGCCCATTCTGACGGAGGGCAGGGTCTGCTGGTATGTCACCGACGGTGCGGAGCCGGTGTTCTTCTCCATTGAGGCATCGGATCCTACGGAACTTCAGATCCATTCCCCGGAGTTTACCATTACCCTCCACCCCAACGGCGGTGAGCTGGAGCAGGAAACGGTCACCGTCCGGTTCGGTGAGCCGGTGGGCGCGCTGCCCCTGCCCCAGCGGAAGGGCGCCTATGAATTCCTGGGCTGGAAATGGCAGTACCCGATGGAGCTTGTAACAGAGGATACCATTTACCTCTGGATGCATGATATGGAATGCACCGCCCATTGGCAGTACTGGGAGCATGAACACGAATACGAAGCGGTGTCCGTCACCCCCGGAAACTGCACCACTCCGGAATGCACCAGAATGGAATGCATATACTGCGGCTCCGGCTACAATTCCTACCAGGGCTCCCCGGTTCACCAATGGGATGAAGGCACGCTGATCACCCCGGTCAGCTGTACCAGCGACGGCCTGATCCGCTACTGCTGCACCCTGTGCGAAGCGGAACGGGAGGAACAGCTGCCGAAAACGGGCCATAGCTACACCACCGAAGTCACCGCCCCCACCTGTACGGAAAAGGGCTTCACCACCTATACCTGTCCCTGCGGTGACAGCTACATTGCGGACGAAACAGCCCCCCTGGGCCACAACTTCGGCAACTGGTATGTGACTGAGGAAGCCACCGAGGAAGCCGAGGGCGAAGAACGCCGGGACTGCTCCCGTTGCGACGCATTCGAAACCCGTTCCATCCCTAAGTTGGCACATACCCATAAATACACCTCCGCCGTCACGGATCCCACCTGTACGGAAAAGGGCTTCACCACCTATACCTGTCCCTGCGGTGACAGCTACATTGCGGACGAAACAGCCCCCCTGGGCCACGATTTCGGCAACTGGTATGTGACTGAGGAAGCCACCGAGGAAGCCGAGGGCGAAGAACGCCGGGACTGTGACCGCTGTGACGAATCTGAAACCCGTTCCATCCCCAAACTGGCACATACCCACAAGTACACATCCGATGTCACCTCTCCCACCTGTACGGAAAAGGGCTTCACTACCTACACCTGTCCCTGCGGTGACAGCTACATTGCGGACGAAACAGCCCCC
>JAFVMW010000076.1 GCA_017506735.1 Oscillospiraceae bacterium
GCCTAGATGCTCAGCGAGGATAAATTGTGCCAGAAAAGGCCGACGACGACGGTGGGCTGTCGCCCACCTAGGAGGAGAACGCATTCTGGTGCAATTTAGGCCGGTGAGCGTCAGGCTGTTTTATTAAGAGTTAGTATAAAATACAAAAAAGCTGTCATTGCGAATCCGTGACCCATCTCACGAGCAATGACAGCTTTCTTTTTGTGCCTGGGTCAGAACTGAAAAATCCGATCCAGATACTTCATCCACAGATTGTTTTCGCAGCCGTAGCCATCCCGGTACATGGGATACACCTCCCCGGGCACATAAACGCGGATCTGATCCGCACCCAGGAAGGTATCCTCCGAAATGGCGCAGGGGGCGCTGGTGTGCTCCAGCACCAGCCGGGTCAGGCTTTCCGTGTTCCGGAACAGGCCTCCCGGCAGGCTTTCCACCGACTCCGGAATCCGGAGCTGCTCCAGAAGCCCTGCGTCCTTCAGGGCATCGGGGGTCAGACCAATGACCGGCTTTCCCTCATGGGACGGCGGAATCCGCAGGGTGGTTCTGCTTCTCCCCTCCTCCGTCAGACCGGAAACCAGATACCCCACACCGCCCGCTGCGCTCTGGAAGGCAAAGCATTCCTCTTCGCCGCTCTCCTCGGGAACCCGGGAAAGAGGCTCCGGCATGGGTGGGATCTCAAGGTTCAGCTCCCGGTAGCAGCCCAGATAGGTCAGCAGGTCCTCCGCCAGCAGACAGGTGCGCAGATGGGCGCCTGCATTGTTTAAGTGGAAATTGGAATCGTAGAACCAGCCGCTTTCCAGAATGTAGCGGTTGGGGTCGCTGATCACGGGACAGGCAAAGGCCTGGTTGCAGGTATTGAAAAAAGCTTCCACCGACGCTTCGGAAAGATCCCCGATGCAGGAGCGGTTCACCGGGCTGAAGCTCAGCAGCACCGCCGCTCCCCTGCGCTCTGCCCGGGCGCAGTATTCCCGGAGCTGCTGGGAAAAGACAGGGCTGATCTGAACCTGAGCCAGCTCCACGGTGACGGCGGAATCAAAGCCCACCGGCATCAGATTCCCCGGCCGGTCATAATCAAGGTCGCACCGATCATCAAAAGAAGCGGCCCCATAGACCCCCTGGGCCACCGGCAGCTGGCCGGAGCGCTTGATTTCCAGGCGCTGCTGCAAGTAGGACAGATAGGTTCCGGCCAGCATTCCCTGCTTCTCCGGGCTGAGTCTGGCCACCAGCTCCGGTGCATCCTCGGCGCATTTCCAGAAGGCTTCCGCGCCGAAGTATTCGGACATGGTTTCCGAGGTGGGTTCGATGGCAAGGATGACGATGTCCCCGGCATTCAGCGTGTCCAGAGAAAGGTCCAGCATGGCGCCGGTGCCTACCGCGGCATACAGGCCGAAGGGACAGACCGTATAGGCATACCCCTGCTCCGCCAGGATCGACTCCAGCAGGAGGCTGTCCAGGCCGAAGGCCACATTGCTGCCGCCGATCACCACGACCTTTTTGCCCTGCACCTGCTCCAGCCGCTGACACATCCGGGGAAGCACGGCGTAATAGGACTCCCCGTAAAAGCTGGGCAGGGATGCTCCTGTCAGAAGCACCGACACCGGGAGCAGCAGCACCAGCAGCAGGGCAAGCAGCAGCTTCCACATTCGTTGTTTCATGCCGTACCCTCCAGTCCGTCCCGTGCCATCTGTGCCAGCAAATCCCGGAGCCACAGGGCCGTGTTCCGTTCCGCCGGGTCGGACAGCAGATGATAGTT
Organism: Oscillospiraceae bacterium; assembly: GCA_017506735.1. Lineage (GTDB taxonomy): Bacteria > Bacillota > Clostridia > Oscillospirales > Oscillospiraceae > Faecousia. The sequence goes on from JAFVMW010000076.1 coordinate 1,754, forward strand.
GGTGTCGTAAAAGTCAGAATTCCGGTACAAATAGTCCTCCAGCCGGGAGATCAGTACCGGGCCATCCATGGCCTCCACCGCCTGCCGGAACAGTGTATCCATCAGCTGCACATTGCCCTGCTGCTCCTCCGGCACCGCATCCAGATTCACGCAGGCATAGCCCACGTAGACCCGGACACCCTTCGCGTCAAAGCGCCGGTAATAGTCCCCCAGCCGCTCCATGGCACCTTCGTCCACAGCGTCCGGGTCCAGGTACACCGCGTCGGACAGGGCATCGGAGGATTGGGTGCGTTCAAAGGGAATTCCGCCCCAGGAATCCAGGTAGGCTCTGCCCTGGCTGTCCAGGTAGGTCATGGCGTAGTCCGCTGCCTTGTCTTTCCCGGCAAGATAGGCGCAGAAGCTCTCCAGCATACCGGGCACCGTCCGCAGATCCACCAGGGAAACCAGATCGTAATTGTTCTCCAGACCGCACCAGAGCTTGTCGTCGTTCCGGCCCATGGCAATTTGTCTCATCATCTGGGTGTCGCTGGAAAGCTCCGGAGTGTGGAAGAAAATGTCTCCCGGCTCCAGAAAGGCCTCCAGGATCTGCAATTGCACCCCGGAATGGACGGTGCCGTTCAGCGCCAGATTGACGATCCGGTACCCATCCCCCAGGGCTTCCTGGGCCTGTCGGGCATCCAGATTATACCAGGCAGCGCAGCCGCCGTAAAACACCAGCTTCTTCGCCCCGGCAGCCTGAATCAGCAGATCCACCTTGTCGGCATAGACGCTCTCCTTGCGGTAGCGGTAGCCATAGGGGGCCTCGAAGGCGTTGATCCGGACGGTTCGGAGCTTCTCACAATTCCGGAAGCTGCTGTTGGAGATTCCTTCGATGCTGTCAAAGATCGTTACCGATTCAAAGGCGCAGTTCTGGAAGGCACCCTCTGCCACCTGCAAAATGCTGGGGGGCAGAATCAGATGGCTGGCACCGCAGTCCCGGAAGGCATTGTGGGCGATGGCGCCCACGGTTCTGCCGCCGATGGTCTCGGGGATCACGATGGGGTCAGAATTGCCGTGATACCCGGTGATGGTCAGATAATAGCCCTCCGTGAAGGTAAAATCCGTCTCCGGATTCCACTTCTCCCACTGGGCATACAGGTTTTTCCCCTCCGGCCCGGCAGTAACCCGGCTGCCCAGGCCGATTCGCTCCCCGGAGCCGTCGGCGCAGGTATTCCAGCCGGTCAGGGTATAGCCCTCCCGGGAGAAGAGGTTCTGTCCGTTTTCGGTGTTGGGACGGCGGTGAAGGGAACGGTCATAGACAATGGTGGTGAGTTCCCCCTGGCCGCCGTTGGGATCATAGGTGATCCGGGCAAAATCCTCCGTCAGCCGGATGCGTATCCGGCTGGGATAGCGCACCCGGCAGAGCTTCAGCTCTGTCCAGTCGCCGGTGACGCGGGTTTGAACGGTGCCGGAATAATCCGTACCGGCCAGCGCCAGTCCGGGCTCCAGCTTCAGACGGAACACCACATCACTGCCGGGGGCGGCCCACAGGCCGTTTTGCTCCAGGGTGAACCCTTCCCCCTCCAGAATGCTGACCTGGATTTGCGTATTCGCGTCGGGCCCTGCACAGCCGCACAGAAGGAGCAGCGCAGCCAGAAGCAGACAGATTCGTTTCATGGATTCCGCTCCTTCCTGTCAGAATTGGAAATAGGCAAAGCCGGCGGTGTCCTGGGTTTCCAGCAGGGCAAGCCAGCACAGGGCGATGATCAGAACCATGTACACCGCCGACACCAGCCGGGTATTGGAGCCATGGGCTGTTTTCGCCCCGGGCAGGTCATACACGCCCCAGTCATAGATCCGGGCCATGGCCACGATGCACAGCACCAGCTGCGCCAGATTCCCGGCATGGAGGCCCAGGGACGCAAAGGCGGCCCGGAAATAATCGCCGCCGAAGCCGAGCTGGGTGAACAGCCGGGGGAAGATCACCAGCAACTGTTCCAGAGAATCTGCCCGGAACAGCAGTGCCGCCGGTACAAAGATCAGAAAGGTCACGCTTCTGCGTGTCAGGCGGCCCAGGGGATTATCCCACCGGGGGCCGAACCGGTGCCGGATGTCCAGCACACTTTCCAGGCACAGCCAGAAGGCCGCGTACAGTCCCCAAAGCACATAGGTCCACCGGGCACCGTGCCAGAGGCCGCAGAGGGCAAAGACGATGACGGTGTTCCGCATCTTGCTGAATGTTCCCTTCCTGCTGCCGCCCAGGGGAATGTAGACATAGCTGGTAAACCACCGGTTCAGGCTGATGTGCCACCGGCGGAAGAATTCGGTATAGCTCATGGAAAGGTAGGGCCGGTCAAAATTGCGCATCAGCCGCACCCCCATGAGCCGGGCAGAGCCTGCGGCAATTTCCGAGTATCCGGCAAAATCGCAGTACATCTGGATGCAGAACAGGGCGCCGCCGAAGAAAATCGCCAGGGAATTCGCGGTTTCCAGGCCGGAAAACACCTGGTTGACGAAAATGCCGCAGAAATCCGCCACCACGCATTTGCGGAAGAAGCCGCACAGCAGCAGCCGGATGCCGGCAGACACATCCTCCCAGTTCAGGTGCTGCTCCTTTTTCAGCTGGGGCAGCAGATTGGAGGCGCTTTCAATGGGGCCGGCCACCAGCTGGGGGAAATAGGTCACATACAGGGCAAAGGCAATGGGGTCCTTCTCTGCCGGGTAATCCCCACGGTAGACATCGATGGTGTAGCTCATGGTCTGGAAGGTGTAAAAGGAGATTCCCACCGGCAGGATCAGATTCAGAGCAGGAATCCGGTAGGAAATGCCCAAGCCGGCGCAGAAGCTGTTGATGTTCTGGGTGAAAAAGTCCAGATACTTAAAGGAAAACAGCAGCCCAAGATTCATAAGCACGCTGGTCAGCATCAGCAGCTTCCGAACCCGGCTGTTTTCCCGGTATCGCTCCATTCCCAGACCGCAGAAATAGTCCACCGCTGTGGAAAACAGCAGCAGCAGCAAAAACACCGGATTCCAGTAGCCGTAGAAGAAATAGGAAGCCGCCAGGAGCCAGTATTTCCTGGCCCTGTGGGGAATCAGCCAGTAGACTGTGACCACCAGGGGCAGGTAGATCAGAAAGGCCATGGAGTTGAAGTTCATTCCCTCACCTCCATATTCAGCAGCAGGAAAATGAGCAGCACCGTGGCGCACTCCCAAAGGCCGGCACCGATGACCAGCGCATAAGCGGTGGCCCCGACGGCGATCACTGCGGCCGCAACGGTCATCCATCCCCCGCTCGCCCGGTAGTGCCGGTCAAAGAGGTTCAGAAACAAGGCCGCGCCGTAGAGAAACATGGCCAGTGCCGACTGCAAAATCACAGAATCCATTTTTTCAGCACCTCCCGCACCGCCATTTTGTCGGGCTTTCCTGAGCCTGTCATGGGCATCTGCTCCCCAAGGATGATTTCCAGGGGAAGCTGATTTTTGGGAAGAAGCCCGGAGAGAATCGCGAAAAGCTCCGTGGCCGTTCTGGTTCCCACCACCAGCGCCCAGGGCACTTCGCCCTGCAGGGCATGGGGAAGCCCCACCACACAGGCCTCCTTCACTCCGGGAATGGAGCGAAGGGCATCCTCAATGGGCTGGGGGGCGATGTTCACGCCGTTTCGGATGATGATGTCCTTTTTCCGTCCAGTGATGCAAAGCAGCCCCTGGCCGTCCAGAGCCCCCAGATCCCCCGTGGGCAGCAGCTCCTCAGGTGCCATCCGGTCCGGATAGTAGCCCACCATACGGGCAGGGCCTGTGACATGAATCTCGCCTGTCTGGCCGGTGGAGGCCTCACTGCCGTCGGGCAGGAGAATTTTGCAGGTGTTCATGGAGTAGATTCTGCCCACGCCCCTGGCCCGAAGGGCCTGGGAATCCTGCCAATTTCCGCAGGCGATGCCGATGCACTCGCTCATGCCGTAGACCGGGATCAGGGTAATGCCCAGCACCTCTTCGATGCGGCAGAACTGCTCCGGGGTATAGGGGCCGCCGCCGATGAAACCGGCCCGGAGGGAACTCAGATCATACCGCTCTGCCTGCTCTGCCATGGCAAGGTACAGGCTGGGTACGCCGTTCATCCGGGTGATTTTCTGATTCTCAATGCAGGAAAGCAGATGCTCCAGGCCGGTGCTTTCCGGAAAATAGATTCCATACCCCAGCACGCAGACACCGGCCAGCAGCACCAGACCAAAGACATGCTCCAGCGGCAGAGCCCCCAGCGCAATATCCTCCGGATGATAACAGCCCAGGGGCTGGGAATCCACCAGATTGTTCACCAGATTGTACTGGCTGAGCATCACTGCCTTGGGTTTTCCGGTGGAGCCGGAGGTAAAAATAAGGAAGCCCGGTGCTTTCGGATCCACTTCCCCTTCCTCAGGCGCAGAAGGCGTGAGAACTGTCATACAGTCCCCCTCCACCAAGGCGCTGACCGGCAGGGAAAGCTCCAGACCGGAAAGAAAGTCCCGGATTTCCCGACGGGGATCTGTCAGCACCGCCACCGCGCCGATGCACTGGAGGGTCAGAAGCCAAAGGGCCGTGTCCACACACCGGACAGCACGCAGGGCCACAAAATCCCCCCGGTGAATCCCGTCACGGCCCAGCCGCTCTGCCAGAAGTTCCACTCTGTCCAGGGTCTGGGCGGCGGTAAGCCAGCCCTCCGGGCCGCCAAGCAGTCTGCGATCCGGCTGACGGCAGGCGTATTCTGTTAAGAATGAATGCAGTGTACGGTTCACCGGTTTCATGGGCGATACTCCTTCATTTACAAACGGCACAATCCCCCCGGAAAAACCGGAGGGATGGTCCTTGAATTCAGAAAGAAAAATGGCAGAAATTGGTTATGCCTTTTCGGGCTGGGCATCGCTGAACACGATCTTGTTCACGATGAAGAACACAACCATGCTCACGCCGCCGTTCAGAACGGTGGTACCGATGTTATACAGCCAGTTGGGGACGAAATGACCGGCCACAGCCACCCAGATGCAGTTGATGGAGTTGACCACGCAGGTGACCACGCAGAAGGCCAGCAGATACCACATACCCTGATACAGGATATTGCCGTGGCTTCTGAAAACCCAGCTTCTCTGGATGAAGAAGTTGATCACTTCGCCGATGACCATGGCGATCATGTAGGCGGTGAAGTAAGCCAGACCGCCCTGCTCCGCGCCGTAGCCGATGATGTACCACTTGAACTCGATGCCGAACAGGTTCAGGTCGATGCCGGGGAAGCCAAAGTCCTGACTGCCCATGAAGGCAAAGGCCGCAGGCAGGAAGGTCAGCAGCATATACTTGAACACGGTGATTGCGTTGGAGACCAGTACGAACAGGCCGCCCTCACGGACCCACTGGGCAACCTTGGGGTTCGCCGCCGCCCATGCTTTGATTTTTTCGATCATAATTTAACCCTCCAGTTTCTTGATGAATGCCTTGTTGGCGCTCAGATTCTTGAAGAAGTCCACAATCAGACGGCCCAGTCCACGGAAGAAGTGGCCGTTGACGATGAAC